>JAURGL010000084.1 GCA_030833825.1 Vulcanococcus sp. SFB_649D_100_25
TTGTCCGTTCAGGACTTCCATCTAACCCACCTGACCGCGCGGGGCCTTGGCCACCGCGCGGTTTTTTCTGTTCTGCGCTTGTTCAGGAGCAGCCCCAGTGCCTGAGCCGGTGAGACGCATCGCCCTTTGCCTGCAGTACGACGGCTCCGCCTACTGCGGCTGGCAACGCCAGCCTCGGGATCCCAGCGTGCAGGAGACCCTGGAAGCGGCCCTCGCTCAGCTGGACCCCCATCGCCCAACCAGCGTTGTGGCGGCGGGTCGCACCGACAGCGGGGTGCATGCAGCCGGGCAAGTGGTCCACTTTGACTGCACCGGCCCGATCCCTGCCCAGCGCTGGGCGGCCGCCCTGAATGGGCGCCTCCCGGCCAACATTCGGGTTCGAGCAGGGGCAGCTGTCCCATTGGATTGGCACGCCTGCTTCTCGGCCAGCTACCGCCGCTACCGATACACCCTCTACAACGCCCGGATCCCCAACCTGTTTCTGGCCCCCTGGAGCTGGCACCGTTACCAGGTCCGCCTCGATGAGGAGCGGATGCGGGAAGCCCTGGAGGACATGCTCGGGGAACACGACTTCGCAGCTTTTGAACGGGCCGGGAGTGCCCGCTCCCATTCCCGCACTACTCTTCAGGAGGTGCAGGTCCTGCGGCGTGGTGACCTGATCGAGGTGGAGCTGCAGGCCAGTGGCTTCCTCTATGGGATGGTTCGCCTGGTGATGGGGCAGCTGGTGGCCGTTGGGGAGGGCCGCCTCAGCCTGGAGGCATTCCGGCGGCGCTGGCGCAGCCAGGCCCGCGATGAGGTGAAGGAGGCGGCTCCGCCCCAGGGTTTGTGCCTGCTGCGGGTGGGATACCCCACGGAGGTGTTCCCCCAGGCTGCCTGGTACGATTGTCAACCGCGGTATTTGCTGGAGGGCTCTGATGCACCGCCAGCAGCACCGAGTCAGTCCAAGCACTGACTGGGTCTGCCGGTCTCAGAGCTGATCTGCCGAGTTCTTCGGTACTTCCAGCCCACGGCGAGTGCTCCTTCGGGGGTTCGCCAGCTTTTGATGCTCCTGCTCCAAAGTCCTGTCTCCCGAAGGGGGTCAGGCGAAGCGGTAGGTTCACTCCATGAGCTTGAGGCCCCCGATTCATCGGGTGCCTGCCGTTCTAAGTCGAGACCTTCAGTCCAGACACCCTGTCCCAACCCCACCCCGCTCTGCCGTGGTGATGGGGTCCTATCCGAACCGGCCCGCCGGCGCGATGAACAAGACTCTCGTCCCTCCTCAGGATTCCTCCGCTCGCCAGTGGTATCTGGTGGACGCGGAGAACCAGACCCTCGGCCGGCTTGCCAGCGAGGTGGCTTCGGTTCTGCGAGGTAAGAACAACCCCAACTTCGCCCCCCACATTGACGCCGGCGACTTTGTCGTGGTGATCAACGCTGAGAAGGTGAAGGTCAGCGGCAATAAGGCCTCCGACAAGGTCTACCGCCGTCACTCCGGTCGTCCCGGTGGGATGAAGACCGAAACCTTCGCTGCGCTGCAGGCCCGGATCCCCGAGCGGATCATCGAGAAGGCTGTGAAGGGGATGCTTCCCCACAACGCCCTCGGTCGTCAGCTGTTCCGCAAGCTGAAGGTCTACAAGGGTGCTGAGCACCCCCATGCCGCCCAGCAGCCCAAGGCTCTGGCCCTCGATCCCGCCGCTTCCGCCCAATGAGCTCCACCAAAGTCGTCTACTGGGGAACCGGCCGTCGTAAGACCGCCGTCGCCCGTGTTCGCGTTGTGCCCGGCAATGGCACCGTGACCATCAACGGCCGCCCTGGCGATAACTACCTGAACTACAACCCCGTCTATCTGGCGGCGGTCAAGGCACCCCTGCAGACCCTGGGTCTCTCCAGCGAGTACGACCTGCTGGTGAACGTGCGCGGTGGTGGCCTCACCGGCCAAGCCGACGCCATCAAGCAAGGTGCCGCCCGGGCCCTGTGCGAACTCTCCCCCGAGAACCGCAAGCCCCTCAAAACCGAAGGCCACCTCAGCCGTGACCCTCGCGCCAAGGAGCGCCGTAAGTACGGCCTGAAGAAAGCCCGTAAGGCGCCTCAGTTCTCCAAGCGCTGATTCAGCACCCGCACCTCAGCCCCGTACCCGTCATGCCGAAGGCCGACATTCATCCCACCTGGTATCCCGATGCCAAGGTGATCTGCAACGGAGAGGTGGTGATGACCACCGGCTCCACCTCCCCCGAGATCCACGTCGACGTCTGGAGCGGCAACCACCCCTTCTATACCGGGACCCAAAAGATCCTGGACACCGAAGGTCGTGTGGATCGCTTCATGCGCAAGTACGGCATGGGCAGCTCCGGTGGCGATGCCGCCAAGGCTGAGCCCAAGGCTGAAGACGCTGCCAAGGCCTGATCTGATCAGCGCGTCTGGCGTGAATCGTTGTTGTGTAGCCGGATGCTCTTGGGCGTCCGGCTTTTTGCTTGCTTGAGCTCTCCTGATGGACGCCTCCTTCCTGCGTGAACGTCTGGAGACGGCGCGCAACACCTTCGAGACCCTCGAAAGGCAGTTGGCTGACCCCGACGTGGCGGCCAATCCCGCGCAGCTGGAGCCCATCGCCCGTGAGCGCGCCCGCCTTGAGCCTCTGGTGACGGGCTACGGGCAGCTCTGTCAGTGGCGCCAGCAGGAGCAGGACGCGAAGGCCCTGCTGAAGGAATCCAGGGGCGATCAGGAGATGGAAGCCCTGGCCCAGGAGGAACTCGCCGATCTGGCGACCCGGATCGCAGCCATGGAGGAGGAGCTCACCTTGGCCCTGCTGCCCAGGGACCCCCGCGATGAGCGCAGCGTGATGCTCGAGATCCGCGCTGGAGCCGGTGGGGATGAGGCGGCGATCTGGGCTGGTGATCTGGCCCGGATGTACGAGCGTTATGCCCAGAGCGTGGGCTGGAAGGTTCAGCCCGTGAGTGCCTCAGAAGCTGAACTGGGCGGCTACAAGGAATTGATCCTGGCGATTCAGGGCGACAGCGTCTTCAGTCAGCTCAAGTTCGAGGCTGGGGTGCATCGGGTGCAGCGGGTGCCGGCCACCGAATCCCAGGGCCGGGTGCACACTTCCACCGCCACGGTGGCCGTGATGCCTGAGGCCGACCCGGTGGAGGTGCAGATCGATCCTGGCGACCTGGAGATCAGCACGGCCCGCTCTGGGGGGGCCGGCGGGCAGAACGTGAACAAGGTGGAAACCGCGGTGGATCTGCTCCACAAGCCCACAGGGATCCGGGTGTTCTGCACCCAAGAGCGCTCCCAGCTGCAGAACCGGGAGCGGGCGATGGAGATTCTGCGGGCCAAGCTTTACGAGCGGGAGTTGGCCGAAGCCAACGCCAAGGAGCGTTCCGCCCGCCTGGCTCAGGTGGGCAGCGGAGACCGCAGCGAGAAAATCCGGACCTACAACTACAAGGACAACCGCACCACCGATCACCGGCTGGGGCGCAACTTCTCCCTGGAGCCGGTGCTGCAGGGGCAGCTGGCGGAGTTGATCGGGGCCTGTGTGTCCGCGGATCAACGCAGGCAGCTCGAGGAGCTGGCGCAGCAGGCGGCTGGCGTCGACTAGGCGGCGGCCTGTTGATCCGGCGTGTCGTCCCAGCCCAGGACGTACTTGGCCCATTCCTGGTGGTCGCCGGCGGCCATTTGGCGCTGGGCTTCAAACAGAGGGCCGCTGAGGGGCCTCCGGGGCGGGGGGCTCAGGGGCATCCCCGCCTCCCGGGGCGTGCGGTTGCCCTTATGGACGTTGCAGCGCAGGCAGGCCGTGGTGACGTTGTCCCAACTGTGGCTGCCGCCGCGGCTGCGGGGGATCACATGATCGATGGAGAGCCGCTCACTCTCACTGCCGCAGTACTGGCAGCGGTGCCCATCGCGATGGAACACGTTGCGGCGGGTCAGGGGCAGGGGCCGGAAAGGGACCCTCACGAATTGCCGCAGGCGGATCACCGTTGGCAGGGCCAGACCCGGTCTGAGCTGACGTCCAGGGTGATGTTCCAGCCCCTCGGCTTTTCCCTTGAGGACCATCACACAGGCCCGCCGCCAGCTGGTGATGTTCAGCGGCTCGTAGGAGGCGTTGAGAACCAGAACCGAGCCCATGGGAGCGCCGCCTGGGGGCTGCCGGATGGCAGCTCCTTGAATTGGGGGCATGCTAGGTCCAGCTTCCAGGTCTGTCCTGTAGCCCACGTAGCCTGAAAGGGGATGTCTGAAGCCTCGTCTGCTGCTGCATCGGGAGGCTTCCTCTCCACCGACTGGGCTCCGCAGCCCCATCCGCGCCAGCGGGCCTGGGTGGAGGTGTGCGAAGCAGCCGTGCAGGCCAACGCCCGCAGCCTGGGTCGTTCCCTGGCGGCCGGCTGCAGCCTGATGGCGGTGGTCAAGGCCGATGGGTATGGCCATGGGGCGGTCCCTGTGGCCCGTTCGGCGGCGGCGGGCGGGGCCAGTTGCTTTGGGGTGGCCACCCTGCAGGAGGGTGTGGAGCTGCGCCAGGCGGGCCTGGATCAGCCGGTCTTGGTGCTCGGCAACCTCAGTCATCCCGACGAGCTGAGGGCTTGCCTGCACTGGCAGCTGATGCCCACCTTGAGCGGGATGCGCGAGGCCCTGCTCTGCCAGAACCTCGCCAGCGGCAGTGGCCGTCAAATGGTGGCCCACCTCAAGCTCGATACCGGGATGACCCGCCTTGGGGCCCCCTGGCAGGAGGGCCCGCGCCTGCTGGAGGCCCTCGCCGGACTGGATGCCCTGCAGCTTGGGGGGATCTATTCCCATCTGGCCGACGCCGATGCCCCTGGTACGGGCCTTGATCCGCTGACCAGCCAGCAGCAGCAGCGCTTTGAGGAGGTGCTCAGCGGGCTGCAGCGGCAGGGCCTCGATCCCGGCTGCCGGCATCTCGCGAACTCCGCGGGCACTCTGCGCAGCGCCGGGCTTCACTACGACCTGGTGCGGGTTGGGCTCGCCCTGTACGGCCACAGCCCGGCAGCCCACCTGGCCGGAGCCATTCCCCTGGAGGCGGCCATGACCCTGCACGCCCGGGTGAGCCTGATCCGGGAGGTGGGTGCGGGAGTGGGGGTGAGCTACGGCCACCGGTTCCACACCTCCCGGCCCAGCCGCCTGGCGGTGGTGGGGATCGGCTACGCCGATGGGGTGCCTCGCTTGCTCTCCAACCGCCTGCAGGTGCTGTTCCAGGGACAGCGCCTCCAGCAGGTGGGGGCGATCACGATGGATCAGATGGTTCTCGATGCCACCGACCTGCCCCAGTTGGAGGCGGGAAGTGTGGTCACCCTGTTGGGGGAGGACTGCGGAGAGCTGATTGATCCCCAGGCCTGGAGTGAGCCGATCGGGACCATCCCCTGGGAAATCCTCTGCGGCTTCAAACATCGGCTGCCGAGGCTGCCCCAGCAGCGCGAGCAAGGCACCAACGGCTGATAGGCTTTGCGGGCCGCTGGAGAGGTGGCTGAGTGGTTGAAAGCGGCTCCCTGCTAAGGAGTTACAGGAGGCAACTTCTGTCGAGGGTTCGAATCCCTCCCTCTCCGTTTCAAGACAGGCTCCCGTCCGGGAGCCATCTCGCCTGAGCCCCTCAGGCCTGCAGTAATCGCTGGCAGAGGGCCGGTAGAAGTCCCTCGTCCTTGGCTCGTTCGGGTCCTTCGCTGAAGACCACCAGCAGCATCGGGGTATGGCCCTCCGCTTCGATGTAGGCGGCGTCATGGCGGGCCTGACTCATCCACCCCGCTTTGCTCCAGAGGCGGGCATTGGCCGGCAGACCACCCCCCAGAAACCCATCCACCTGGTTCTCCGGATCGGCAGCCCGTTCCGCCGGATCGAGGCTGCGCGCCAGCAGCTCGCGCATGCGGCCGCAGGCCGGCGGCGACACCAGCGCTCCGGCGATCACCGCGTGCAGCAAACGGGCGCAGAAATCGCTGCTGAGGCGGTTGCGGTTCTCCAGCTGCGCTCCATAGAACTGACGCTCGCGGCCATAGGGCCCATCGCCCCAGGTCTTCTGGCAGCTGTTGCAGCCCTCCCATTGGGGCCATCCCAGGGCGGCAAACCAGTGATTGATCAGTTGCCGCTGCTCGCTCCAGCGCTGGAAGGCCTCAGCCGGCAGCTCTGGCCCACTGCTGGTGCCGGTGAGCAGGTCCACCACCAGACCTGTGGCGTCGTTGCTGGAGTCCCGGATCATGTCCGCCAGGGCGCGGCGCAGCTCGGGGTTGTCGTCAATCAGCTGCCCCTGCAGCCAGGCCTCCGCGGCCACCAGATAGAGCAGCTTCACCACGCTGGCGGGATAGCGGGGCTGATCACCACGCCAGCTGGCGCCAGGGGCAGAGCCCGCCTGCCCGCCGCCATGGCGCAGGGGCTTGTCGTAGCGAACCCAGCTCACCGAGACCTGCTCGCCCAAGCCGGGCCGACCCTCGGCCTCCAGGGCCTCGATGGCCGCCTGGAGCTGTTGTGCCATCTCCCCATCAGGGCAGTAGAACGCCATCGCAGCCAAGGGGGGCAATGGCGAGATTAGGCAGATTGTCTGAGGGCACTCCAGTGGCCGTGGAGCTCCTGAGCACCGGCAGCACTTGGCGCCTGAGCGCTCCGCTCAATCTCTACAGCCACTGGCAGGGGAGTGGCCTTGCCACCCAGGCCGCTGCGGGGCGTTGCCTGGAGGTCCTGGCGCAAGGGCAACCGGCGGGCCGGCGGCTGCGGGTGCGCCTGCTGGAGGACGGTTACCCGGGTTGGCTTGATCCCCAGGAGCTGCTCGGCCATGCCCGCGCGGTGAGCCCCCCGAGGCCGCGTCTGCTGGATGCCGAGGCCATCGCAGAGGCGATCCCTGCAGTGCTGGAGTTCGGGGTGCAGGCCCAGAAGCAGGCCAACCACTACCTCTGGGGCGGCACCCTCGGCCCGGATTTCGATTGCTCGGGCTTCACCCAGAGCGCCTTTGCTTCGGTGGGCATCTGGATCCCCCGCGATGCCTACCAGCAGGAGCGCTTCTGCCAGCCCGTAGCGGTCGCTCCCGGTTGCTATGGCCTGCTGCGCCCGGGGGATCTGATCTTTTTCGGCACAACCCAGCGCTGCACCCATGTGGGATTGCATCTGGGGGGCGGGCGCTACCTGCACAGCTCAGGGCGGCAGCATGGACGTGATGGCCTGGGGATCGATGGGCTCGATGCCCAGCTCGATCACCCCGTGAGCGCGCACTACCGCCAGGAGCTGCGCGGAGCCGGGCGGGTCATGCGCTGCCATGACGGCACAACCCTCGCCT
>JAURGL010000085.1 GCA_030833825.1 Vulcanococcus sp. SFB_649D_100_25
CGCCAGCACAGCGTGGATCCCCAACGGCGCCGGCAGGCCGCCCTGCTACTGAGCGCCCGGGCAGACAGCTCCGTGCCACAGCGGCGCCAATGGCTGCGAGGCCAGGGCTGGGGACCCGGCGCCCTGGCTGCAGCGAGCCTGAAACAGGCCGCCTTGGCCGCTGAGGCCGGTGGCCATCCCCAGGAAGCCACAGCCCTTTGGCAAAGCCTCCTGCATCGCTTCCCGCAAGCGGCCGCCAGTGCTGATGCCCTCTACGCCCTTGGGCGGCAACAACCAGCCCTACGCCAGACCTTGCTGCAGCGCTTCCCAGCCCACCCTGCCGCTCTCGCTGCAGCGGTGGAAGCAGGGCAAGGCCTGCATCTCGCTCGCTGGGGATGGCGCTGGCCCGGGGCCGACACCCTGATGCTTGAGGCCTGTACCCCCGCCCAGCGGCCCACGGACCCAAGGGATCGCCGCAGCCTCGCCTCAGGCCTGAGTGAACTTGGGCACATCGCTGAAGCGAAGGCCTGCCTCGCAGACAGCCCACCCGGTGCCGCTCTGCAACTGCAGATTGCCCGAAGCCTGCTGCGGGGGAGTCCCGAGGAGCAGCGCCAAGGGGACCTGCAGCTGCTTGCCCTGGTCCAATCCGAGCCAGGCGGTGCTCCAGCGGCCGAAGCGACACGCCTGCTGGCGGATTCCCCGGACCCCCAGGCCTTGGAACACCTGCAAACGCTGCCCCAGAGCCTGCAGGACAGTGCCGCCGTGCAGGCGCGCCGGGCCCGGGAGGGACTCAGGCCTGCGAACCCAGTCCTGCAGCGCTGGCCCAGAGATCCCGCCAGCTGGCAGCTGCAGTGGGAGAAGGCTCGAGAAGCCCTGCTGAAACGCAACTGGGGCGAGGCCTCCCGTTGGCTGAAGGCTCTGCCAGAGCACAACCTGCCGGCTCCCCTCGCGGCCCGTCAGCTGTTCTGGCAGGGCTACAGCGCCAGGCAACGGGGCCAGCAGAGGCAGGCCCGGGCCCTTTGGAAACAAACGATCCAGCGCCAACCGCTCGGCTACTACAGCTGGCGCGCCAGGGTGCACCTCGGACAGAACCCGGCCTCCGAGGAACCCGTCAAACGCCTGCAAAGCGCAGCTCCCTGGCAGCCCCTCGGCAGCGGGATCCAGCAACTCGATGCCCTCTGGGCTGCCGGACAAGCCCTCGAAGCCTGGGAGAGCTGGCGCGTGCTGCAGCAAGGCCGTCCCCCCCAATCCCCCGAACAGCTGTGGATCGAGGGCCGGCTGCGCACGGCGATCGGGGATGACTGGACAGGACTGGGCCAGCTGGAGCAGGCCAGCTTGCGCCTGCCCCAGACGAGCTGCCCCATCCAGCTGCAACGCGAGCAGCAGCAGCACCCGCTTCGCTTTGAGCAGCAACTGCGGGCGGCTGCGGACGCAACGGCGGTGGACCCCAACCTGCTCCTGGCGGTCGCCAAGCAGGAATCACGCTTCAGCCCTGCGGTCGCCTCACCGGTGGGGGCCGTTGGCCTGCTGCAGCTGATGCCGGAGACCGCAGCGGAACTGGCCGGAGAAGCCCTCCACCATGGTCAACTGAAGGACCCTGGGCGCAACGCACAACTGGGAAGCCGCTATCTGCAGCAGCTCCTGAGGGGGGCCGCCGGTGATCTGTTTCAAGTGGTCGCCAGCTACAACGCCGGTCCGGGCGCCGTGGCGGGCTGGATCAGGCAGGGGGGCTTTGATCTCAAGCAAGAACCCGAGCTCTGGGCCGAAGCGATTCCATACCCAGAGACGCGCTTGTACACCAAAAAAGTCCTCGGCAATTACTGGAGCTACCGGTTGCTGGACGCCCCCCCGCATCGCCTCTGCCGCTGAGGGCGGCTGAACCGGGAAACCGGCTCAACCCAAGTAGCCGCCAAGGCTGCGGTGCAAAGCCCGGCCAATGAGGATTCCGGCCAGGACCCAACTGCAGAGACCAAAGGCGGCCAAGAACGGCGGTGGGGCAATGCGCAGCCGGGTGAGATCCAAACGGGCGAGCAGGACCGCGGACGCCAGGATCAGCACCTCCGACAGCACCGCCAGGTGCAGGAGATACAGGCCTCCGGTGATCACCACCAACAGGGTGACCACCAGGGTGAGGGCCTTGCTGGCGGCCATCAGCTGCGACAACTCCCGCAGGAGCAAATCGGGCATGGTGCAGAAGGCCACCACCAACAGGGCCTGGGCGCACTGCAAGGGCCAGAACCAGGGCCCAGCGAATTCGCTCTGCAGTGGGGTTTCCGCATGGTTCAGCAACTGGGGGATCACATCCGCCCAGTGCAGGCCCATGTAGGCACTCACCCCAAAGAGCACCAGGAGCATTGGGGCCCTCAGGGGCAACAGCAGGACACCAAACAGAGCGGAGAGCGCGCGCATCACTGGGCAGCCGCAGCGGAGGGATCAAGCACCAGGGCGATGGCCTCAAACGGACAGGACGGGATGCACTGCTCGCAAACCAAGCAGTGCTGGGCATTGAACTGCAGGCGCCACTGGGGGGCCTTGAAGTTCAAGGCACCACTGGGACACACGCTGCTGCAGATGCCGCAGTCGACGCACAACTGCGGATCGATCTGAATCTGTCCTGCAGCGCGGTTGAGGCCGAGTCCCTGGCCCTCCAGCCACTGCTCGGCGGCATCGAGATCATCGATGTCCCCGGACAACTCCACCACCATGGTGCCGCTCTGGTTGGGAGCGATCTGGGCCCGCAGAATCTTGGCCGCGATGTCGAATTCGACCGCAAGCCGATACGTGATCGGCTGATGCACCGCCTCCCGGGGGAAATGGAGAGTGATGCGGCGCTTCACGGGATCGGCCGGCCCTGATCCAGGGTAATGGCGCTGCCGGAACTGGCAGATTGGCTGAGCGTGCTGGTTTTGACGTGAGCGCACCCTCAAGCGACACCAACTCCTCCCCCCTGGGGCGGCGCGAACGGATGGTGCTGGCGGCGGTCGCCGCCCTGCTGGCCATCGGGCTGTTTTTCCTGCGGGGCGGCCTGCAGCCGGCTGCCCCCCTGGAGAAGCTGGCGCGGCAATCCCTTGACCTTCCCGTCGCTCTTGGCAATGGGAAGCCCACTTTGGTGGAGTTCTACGCCGATTGGTGCGAAGCCTGCCAGGCCATGGCGCCAGCCATGGAGCGGATCGAAACCCAACACCACGACCAACTCGATGTCGTCCTCCTCAACGTCGACAACCCCCGTTGGCAACCGGAGGTGGATCGCTACGACGTCAACGGGATCCCCCAGCTTGAGCTCTTTGATGCCGAGGGATCTGCCGTCGGCCGCTCTCTGGGAGCCCGCAGCCAACCTGAATTGGAAGCGCTGAGCTCTGCGTTGATCGCAGCAACACCGCTGCCCGCGATGGCGGGGGTGGCCCCCCTGAGCCAACTGCCTGCCGCTCCCCTGTCATCCAGCAGTGCCATGGCGGGCCCGCGCAGCCACAGCTGAGGCCCTCAAACCCCGTTACCCTGCAGCGATCGCCGGCGAGCCCCCTGAGATCACCATGCAACGCTTCCGGGTCGAACTGATCGCCGCCACCCCCAATCCCCAGCAGTGCATTTATGCGGGGATGCACCAGGACTACAGCGAAGGGTTTGTGGCAGCCGATCGGGCCGACTGGCCTGATGAAACCCGCGCCGGTGAAATCTGCGTGAAGCGCCTTCTAGCTGGAGAGCGCGGGCACTACGGCCCCCTGGAACATGCCCAGATCGTCCTGAATGTGGGTTGGTTTCCCCATTCGGTGATGCAGCAGGCCCGGACCCACCGGGTGGGGGTGAGTTTTGACGTCCAGTCGATGCGCTACACCGGCGATCGCATCTGCAAGGCCGCCAACGGGGAACTGGATCTCGAGGAGGTGTTCTATCTGCGCCCCGAAGGTCACTACAGCGATCGCCAGGGCAAGAAGTACGCCTACACCGCGGATGAACGCGCGAAGGATCTCGAGCTCTGCAAGCTCGCTGCCGAGCGCTACCGGGACAT
This sequence comes from Vulcanococcus sp. SFB_649D_100_25, assembly GCA_030833825.1. GTDB lineage: Bacteria > Cyanobacteriota > Cyanobacteriia > PCC-6307 > Cyanobiaceae > Vulcanococcus. The sequence goes on from JAURGL010000085.1 coordinate 3,986, forward strand.
GCTTGCTGCGGGCTTCGCCGAAGAGCATGCGCGCGGCATCCTGCCCTTCGACTACCGGCAGCACTTCGTGGTGAGCTTCTCGCTGCGGGCATTCCTCCACTTCATGGATCTGCGGGCGAAGCTCGATGCCCAAGAGGAGATCCGGGTGCTGTGCGACCTGATGTGGCCGCACCTACAGGCTTGGGCCCCGGAAATCGCTACCTGGTACGAGAAGAGCCGCCTGCATAAGGCCCGGCTGGCCCCTTAGATCCGGGCAAGCGTGACGCGCTCGGGCTGGTGCTGATACTTGCCAGCCCGGTCCTTGTAGGTGGTTTCGCAAGGATCGCCCTCGAAGAAGAGCAGTTGGCAGATGCCTTCGTTGGCGTAGATCCGGCAATCCGCCCCTGAGGAGTTGCTGAACTCAAGGGTGAGGTGCCCCTCCCAGCTGGCCTCGGCGGGGGTGGTGTTCACGATGATCCCCAGGCGGGCGTAGGTGCTCTTGCCCAGGCAAATCACCGTGATGTTGGGAGGGACGCACATCTTCTCGAGTGCGACACCCAGGCCATAGGAGTGGGCCGGAAGGATGAAATACGACCCGTCCTCGTCCTCATGCAGCGGCACAGGCTCCAGGTTGGCCGGGTTGAAGCGCTTGGGATTCATGATCGTCCCGGGGACGTGCCGGAAGATCAAGAACTCCTTGGCGGAAAGGCGCAGGTCGTAGCCGTAGGAGGAGCAACCGAAGCTCAACACCGGCTGTGCGCCGTTCTCGGGATCCAGATGACGCACCAGCTGCGGCTGGAACGGCTCGAGCATGCCCGCGGCGGCCTGCTCATTGATCCAGCGGTCGTTCTTGAGCATTAGAAACCTCGGCGCAGCTGGGTGACCTGATCCGCCATGGCCAGCAGGGCGCTGGGCATGGAAGGTCCCGTCAGGATCACATCCAGGTGGGACGGACGCTGCTCCAGGGCTTGCACCACATCAGACTCCGGCAGATAGCCCAGCTCCACCGCCAGACCGAGCTCATCAAGCACGAGCTGATCAATCTGCCCACCGAGCAACTGATCACGGGTGTAGGTCCAGATCTCGAGCACGGCGTCGCGATCGGCCTGTCCCACCTGACCGGGCGGTGCCGGATCCATCAGGCAACCACTCACGGCGGGCCTCAGCCACTGCAAACGGCCACAGAGCCAGACGCTGCGATCGAGGCCCTGATCCACACCACCTTTCAGGAACTGGCTCACCAGAACGCGACTGCCCAGGCCGGCACTGCGCAACGCCTGGCTGAACACCCCACTGAAACTGCCGCGAAAGGGGGCGGTATGGACCTGAAGCTGTCCTTCCTGCTGGGCCACCAGGCGGCCACTGCGGGACTGAGCGGCCGTCGGGAGCGGACGCAGGTGACCAGCCCGGGGAGTTGCACTGGGAGTGGCTGCAATGCTCGCCGTCATCAAGTGCCTGGCTGCCGCGGTGGATCCTGAATGTAGCGGCGTTGAGCAGTCCGGCAAGAAACAAGCACTACCTGTAGTGCAAACACCCGTACCATCGGGGTAATCCTCCTGCCCCCCATGACACCGGTATCGCCACGGCGTGATGGCCGCAGTGCCCCAGACCTGCGGCCAACGCGGTTCAGCTGGGATCCCATGGGTTTTGCGCTCAGCTCGGTGACGGTGTTCACGGGCAAGACCGCCGTCATCTGCAGTCTCTGCCTTGATGAGGGGGTCCCGAAATGGAGACAGGGCTCCGGCAAAGGCTGGTTGAGCGCTGATTACCGTCTGCTCCCGGCCAGCACACCCAGCCGGCAACCGCGCGAACTGATGAAACTCTCGGGGCGCACCCAGGAAATTCAGCGCCTCATCGCCCGCAGCCTGCGGGCCTGCCTTGATTTGGAACAGCTGGGTGAACGCACCCTGCTGATCGACTGTGATGTGCTCCAGGCCGATGCCGGGACCCGCACGGCCTCCATCACCGGAGCCTGGGCTGCCCTGGCCCTTGGCCTGAAGCGCCTCGAAAAGCGTGGAGTCCTCAACCAGTCCCCCCTGATCGGACAGGTCGCCGCGGTTTCCGTGGGACTGGTGGGCGGAGACACCCTGCTGGATCTCGACTACAGCGAAGACAGCCGAGCCGAGGTCGACCTCAATGTGGTGATGAACCAGGACAGACAGTTGCTGGAAATTCAGGGCACCGCCGAAGGTGCCCCCTTTGATCGCCACCAACTGAACCAGCTGCTGGATCTGGCGGAAGCAGGCATCGTCCAGCTGCAGGAGAGCCAGAGGCAGGCCCTGGCAGAAGCTCCCAATTAGTGTCAACGACTACAAGCCCCGGCCGGACTGATCCGTAGGGTCCGGCACACTTCAGGTCCATCGATATGGTCGGGGTCACGCAAGGATTTAGCCGCTACTCCACCAGCCCCACCACCGGCAACGGGAGCCTCGCACCAGTGGCTGGAAGCCCTTTGCCGGCCAACGCAACTCTGTTGGATGTGATCAAAGGTCTCGCTGGCAGCACCACCGAGATCGTGGAGCGGGGCAAAACAATCTTTTTCCCCGGTGATCCCGCCGAGAAGGTTTATCTGCTGAAGCGCGGTGCTGTTCGCCTCTCTCGGGTGTACGAATCCGGTGAAGAAATCACCGTGGCGCTGCTGCGGGAAAACAGCTTGTTCGGTGTGTTGTCCCTGCTCACCGGACAACGCTCCGATCGTTTCTATCACTCGATTGCCTTCACGCGAGTGGAGCTGGTGACCGCGCCAGCAACATCGGTCAGGAAAGCGATCGAACAGGATCCCAGCGTCGGGTTGCTGCTGCTGCAGGGCCTCTCCTCTCGGATCCTGCAGACCGAAACAATGATCGAAACCCTCACCCACCGCGACATGTCATCGCGACTGGTGAGCTTCCTGCTGGTGCTCTGCCGCGATTTTGGTGTCCCGAGCACTGAGGGGATCACGATTGACCTACGCCTCTCCCACCAGGCGATCGCCGAAGCGATTGGTTCAACACGGGTCACCATCACGCGACTGCTGGGGGATCTCCGCAACGACGGACTGGTTCAGATCGATCGCAAGAAGATCACCGTCTTCGATCCACTCGCCCTGGCCAAGCGCTTCAGCTGACCAAACGGCTGAAACGCTGGCCCGCAAATCAGCTCAGCCTCCGCTGGGCAACCGATACTGACCGTCGTCGCACAAGCCCGTGTCCGGCTGGCTCCTGATCCTGGCGTTGCTGGTGCTTGGGGGAGTGCTCTCCACCCTTGGCGACC
>JAURGL010000086.1 GCA_030833825.1 Vulcanococcus sp. SFB_649D_100_25
GTCCTGCTGATGGGCCAGATGCGGGCGATGCTGGAAGAGTGCTACTGGATGCAGCTCAACCAGCTGCCTCGCCAGCAATGGGCTGAATACTTTGACGGGCCCACAGGGACCTGGGTGGGACAGCAGGCCCGCACCTACCAAACCTGGACCATCGTGGGGTTCCTGCTGTTGCATCACCTGTTGCGGGTGAACCCCGAAGACGTGGGGATGCTCAACATCAACACCCCCTGAGCGATCACAAAAAAACCCCGGCTCGAGGAGCCGGGGTTTGTGAGGACGACGCTTGCGAGGCGATCAGAACAGGCCCAGGGTCAAGGACTTGTCGATGGGCAGCGCTGCACCGATGCCGAGGTAGATGGCGAAGACGGTCCCGAACAGGAACACGGTCATAGCCACAGGGCGGCGGAAAGGATTCTGGAACTTGTTGAAGCTCTCGATGAAGGGGACCAGCATCAGACCCAGGGGGATCATGGTCTGGAGCGCGATACCCAGCAGCTTGTTGGGAACTACTCGCAGGATCTGGAACACCGGGTAGAGGTACCACTCGGGGAGGATTTCCAGAGGAGTGGCAAAGGGATCAGCCTTGTCACCCAGCATGGCGGGATCTAGAACAGCCAGACCAACCAGGCAAGCCAGGGTTCCCAGGATCACCACCGGGAAGATGTAGAGCAGGTCGTTCGGCCAGGCGGGCTCCCCGTAATAGTTGTGGCCCATTCCCTTGGCCAACTTGGCCCGCAGCTTGGGATCGCTCAGATCGGGCTTCTTGAGGATGTGCATGAGGGTGACCGAAGAGGTGGTCGAGGGTTTCCAAGTGTTGGAAGGCTAGAAACCGCCCTGGGGATGGCGGAGCCAAAAAGGTCAAAGCGGTGAGGGATCGCAACAAAGCGAATCCCTCGATGCGATCACAAGGGACCGGAGATGCCCTGCTTCCGGATCATCAGGAAGTGGATGAGCATGAACACCGCCAGCAGCCAAGGCATCACAAAGGTGTGAAGGCTGTAGAAGCGGGTGAGGGTGGCTTGGCCGACGCTCTCACCGCCGCGGAGCAGCTCAACCATGAAGTCGCCAACCACGGGAACGGCTGCGGGAACGCCAGAGACGATCTTGACGGCCCAATAACCGAGTTGATCCCAGGGAAGGGAGTAGCCGGTCACACCGAAGGAGACGGTGATCACAGCCATGGTGACGCCGGTGACCCAGGTCAGCTCACGGGGGCGCTTGAAGCCGCCGGTGAGGTAGACGCGGAACACGTGCAGGATCAGCATCAGCACCATCATCGATGCGCTCCAGCGGTGGATGGAGCGGATCAGCCAACCGAAGCTCACATCGGTCATCAGGTACTGCACCGAGGCGTAGGCCTCAGCCACCGTCGGCTTGTAATAGAAGGTCATCGCAAAGCCGGTTGCGAACTGAACCAGGAAGCAGACCAGCGTGATGCCACCCAGGCAATAGAAGATGTTGACGTGGGGCGGCACGTACTTCGACGCGACATCGTCAACGATGTCCTGGATGTCCAGTCGCTCGTTGAACCAGTCGTAGACGGGCGATGACTTTCCGCCGGCGGCGGGGGAGGAGTTCGCCATGCAGCGAGAGGGTTTGGTTGGCAGAGTCTACCGATCACCTCGATCTGCCCGTGAGCGTCGCTCCGCTTGTGACAACCTCGCCACAATCGCCCGCGGGCCGGCTGAAGAACACGGCAAAACGCTTGCTGCAACTGGTGATTACCGGGGTTTTGCCGCTGGTTTTAGCAACGCAGCCAGCCCTGGCCCTCAACGACGGGCAGCAGCTGGTGGTGGAGAGCTGGCGCCTGGTTAATCAGAGCTATGTGGATCCGGAACGGTTTGAGGAGATCCATTGGAAGCGTCTACGTCAGAAAGCCCTGGAGCGATCGATCCAGACCAGCGTTGACGCCTATGAGGCCATCGACACGATGCTGGCCCCGATCGGCGACCCCTACACCCGCCTGCTCCGACCGGCCGACTTCATGGCCCTGAAGGCCAATACGGAGGGCCAGGTCAGCGGCGTAGGCCTTCAGCTCGGGATCCCTGGCGGCGAGACCTCGATCGTCGTGATCGCTCCCCTGGAAGATTCGCCCGCTGCAAAGGCGGGCATCACCAGCGGCAGCGCCCTGATCTCCGTTGATGGGATCTCCACCGGTGAGCTGGGCTTGGAAGCCACCGCCGCTCGCCTGCGGGGGCCCGAGGGATCGTCGGTCCTGCTGGTCCTGAAGGACCCCCGGGGGAAAACCCGGGAAGTGGATCTGAAGCGTCAGAAGGTCAATCTTCAGCCTGTGCGGCAGCGCCTGATCGAGAGCAATGGCCATCGCCTTGGCTATCTGCGCATTACCCAGTTCTCAGAACCGGTTCCTCAGCAGGTTGCTCAAGCCCTGGAGGGCCTGCAAGATCAAGGCATCGAGGGGCTGGTGCTGGATTTGCGCAACAACTCCGGTGGGCTCGTGAGCGCTGGTCTGGCCGTGGCCAATGCCCTGCTCGATGGCGGCCCAATCGTCGAGACACAGAACCGCGACGGCTTCAGTGACGCCCAGCAGGCCAACCGCGGCCAGCTGTATTCCGGACCGATGCTGACCCTGGTCAACGGGGGGACCGCCAGCGCCAGTGAGATCCTGGCGGGGGCCCTCCAGGACGACGAGCGCTCTGCCCTGCTGGGGAGCCGCACCTTTGGCAAAGGCCTCATCCAGACCCTGATTGGCCTGGGGGGAGATGGCAGTGGGCTGGCCGTCACGGTGGCCCGCTACCTCACCCCGAGTGGGCGCGACATCCAGAACCTGGGCATTGCCCCGGATCGTCTGCTCCCCCAGCCAGAGCCGTTCAATCCCGGTGGAGAGGATGACGCCTGGCTGGAGCTGGCGGTGGAGCAGCTGAGCGCACAACTCTCCGCCGCATGAGCGCCCGGACCTATCACGACCCTCTACACGGGGCGATCCGACTCTCTCGGGATGAGCCGGCCGAGGCCCTCGCCATCGACCTGATTGATACGGCGCCGTTCCAACGGCTCCGCCGCATCCGGCAACTGGGGCCTGCCTATCTGACCTTTCATGGGGCGGAGTCGAGCCGCTTCACCCACTCCCTCGGGGTGCTCCATCTGGCCCGCCAGGCCCTGGCGAACCTCACCCGCCAGAACCCGGAGCTGCAGCAATACGCCGGTGTCCTGTTCGCCGCGGCCCTGCTCCATGACGTGGGGCATGGCCCTTTGAGCCATTCGGGGGAAGAGATGTATGGGCTGCACCACGAAAGCTGGTCCGGCCGCCTGATTCGCGAACATCCCGCCCTGCGCGCCCCCCTGGAAGCCTTCCAAAGCGGCAGCGCGGATCAGGTGGCCGATCTGCTGGAGCACGGCCGCTACCGCAACCCGGCCATCAAGGCCCTGGTGAGCAGTCAGCTCGATTGCGATCGTCTCGATTACCTGCTCCGGGACAGCTACAACACCGGAGCCCGGTACGGGGTCCTGGACCTCGAGCGGATCCTCGCCAGCCTCACCCTGGCCCCTGATGGATCCCTGGCCCTACAGCCCAAGGGGCTGATGGCGGTGGAGCACTACCTAGTGGTCCGAAACCTGATGTACCGGAGCGTCTACAACCACCGCCTCAATGTGGTCTGCAATTGGCTGTTGAACCGCAGCATCAGCCTGGCCCGGGAGCTGGGGCCCAACCGGGTCTGGGCTGATGCGGTGATGGCCCGCTGGCTCTGGGAGCCAGCACAGCTCGATCTCGAGAGCTTTCTGGGTAACGACGATGTCCGCACCGGCTACCACCTGCAGCGCTGGCAGGAGGAGGGACCTGAGCACCTGCGCGAGCTCTGCGGGCGCATCCTCAACAGGCAGTTGCTGAAGGCAGCCGACCTCAGTCACTACCCCCAGGACCGCCGCCTGACTCTGCTGGCTAAAGCCCAGAGGCTCAGCGAGGCCAAGGGGCTACGCCCTGATCTCTGCTGCGGGCTCCACCAGCAGAGCAACCACGGGTATCACCCCTATAAAGGTGGCCTTCGCCTCTGGGACGGGCAGCAGCTCGGGGCCCTGGAGCAACGATCCGCCTTGGTGCAGAGCCTGGTGCAGCCCACCACCACGGCCTGGTTAATCCATCCTGCGGAGATCAGTGCGGAGCTCCGCCAGGTGATGGCCGCGGACACGGGGGCAGCGCATGGGCCAGAAGGCCCCTAAGTTGCCCGCCATGCAGGCCCCAAGCATCCGCCTTCAGCTCTCCTCCGAACGCCTGGCCCAGGCGACGGCCCTTGAGGAAATCCAGCACCAACTCGGGGCAATCCAGGGACCTGGTGCGGCGGTTTTGTGGAGTTCCGACCGCTGTCTGATCCTTCCTGAACTCCGCCAGATCGCCTCCGTGCTGCGTGAGGCCGGCATTGAACTCAGGCGAGTGGAAGCCAACAGGGCGATCAGCCTGGTGCCCGCTGCAGCCCTAGGCCTGGAAACCGCCTTGGTGAAAGAGAGCGACCCGGGGAACTCTCCTGGGGAATCCGCAAGCGAAGGCCCCCTGTGCATCCATCGCTCCACCCTGCGCTCGGGAGATCACCTGCAAGTCGAGGGCTCGGTCCTGGTGCTGGGGGACGTGAACCCGGGGGCACGGGTGAGTGCGGGTGGTGATGTCAGGGTGTGGGGCCGCCTGCGGGGGGTGGCCCATGCCGGCAAAAACGGCAACACGGCGGCCCGGATCGTGGCCATGCAGCTCAGGCCCCTGCAGCTGCGCATCGCAGAGGCGGTGGCGCGGGGACCAGAAGACCTGCCTCCGCCAGGGTTCTGCGAGGAAGCCCTGCTCCTCAATGGTGCGATCGAGATTCGCCCTGCAGAACCGATCTGGCCCCAGGAGCTGAACGCCGCTTAGCGGTTGACCAGCCCCAAGGCCCCAAGCAGGCCGGCACAGGCCATGAACCAGAGCGGGGAGATCTTGGTGCGCAGCATCAGCACACACACCACCAACGAGACCGCATAGGCGGGGGTGTCGTGGTCAGAGATCCGCAGGATCTTGAGGCCCACGGCAAAGAGCACCCCGAGGGTGATGGGTCCCATGGCCCGTTCAAAGGCGAGGCGCACCGGTGAATCCTTGAAGCGGTTCCAGCTCAGGGCAGCCGCCACCATCACCAGGGTGGATGGGAGCAGGATCGCCAGCTCAGCCATGACGCCGCTCAACACACCCCAAAGGGGGCCTTCCCGATAGGCAGCCCCCATGCCCAGCAATCCGACGATCATCGAGCTGGGCCCCGGGGCACCCTCGGCGATGGCATAGATCTCGGCGAACTGCTGGGAGCTGAGCCAGCAGTATTTGTCGACCGCGAGGTAGTGGTATTCGCTGAGCAGGGTGTTGCCGCCGCCCAGGGAGAACAGGGAGAGGCTGAGGAAATCCCAGATCACCGCGAGGAGGTTCTGCCAGTCGCTCAGGGCTACGGGCTGACAGATCGCGCTGGCCATCACGCTCATGGCCGGACCTTCGGTTGACGCGGCCAGTACCAGGCCATGGCCAACGGACCTGCCACCAGCACCAAGGGAACCAGGTGCACCTGGAACACCGACATGGCGACAAAGCTGATGCCGGCGAGCCCCAGGGCGATCGGATCCTTGCTGTAGGCCCCGGCGATCTTGAAGCCCATCGAGAGCGCCATCCCTGCCGAGGCGGTGATCACTCCTGCCAGGAGACGATTCACCGCCATCGACGTATGCAACTCGTAGTAGGCCAGGCCCAGGGCCATTAACAGCGCAAAGGGCACCAGCAGGATCCCGGCCATGGCTGCCAGGGCACCGCTCAAGCCGCGGAACTGACTGCCGATGTAGACGGCCATGTTGATCTGGTTGGGGCCGGGGAACAGGCGAGCCACGGTGAGGCCGGTGACGAACTCCTGTTTGCTCATCCAGCCGCGCTCTTCGACCACGATCCGCTCACTCCAGGCGGAGAGGCCCCCGCCGAAGGAAGAGAGGGCGACCTGCTGCATGCCCCAGAACAGCTGCCAGTGGGTGGGGGCCGGGGTGGTCTCGCCCATCAGTTGTGGACGAAGTGGGGATCGGGGGGCAGCTCTCCTTCTTCGTGGAAGGCGGGGTCGAGGGGATCGGGAGCGCTGTATTTCTTGGCCTCGTCCCAATCGCGCTCGAAGGTGTCTCGCAAGCGCTCAATCACCTCCGGAGCATCCACCTCAATCCCCAACTCCCGGCGCACATCGAAGGCGCTGCGGTCGATATTCATCGAACCGGTCATGGCGGCGCGCCCATCCACAAGGATCAGCTTGGCGTGGAGTTTCAGGGCCTTCTGGCGGCGGATCTTGACGCCGAAGAGCTCCATGACCCGCAGGGAGCTGAAGGTGTCGTAGACGTCCCAGTCGCTGAGGCCGTGCTTGCCACCGCACAGCACCCGCACCTTCACGCCCCGTTGCCGTGCGGCGACGATCCGCTCCAGGATCACCGCATCGACGAACTTGGGGTGCTGAATCCAGAGGGTCTTGCGGGCCGCATCGATCACCCGTGCCATCTGACCGCGGCTGTGGGCATTGCTCCAGACCAGCCCGACATCCAGGCGCGGCTCAAAGAAGCTGCGATGCCAATCGGCCTCGAAACCAGCCCGCACCTGCTCAATCACGACGGGATCGTGGCTGATCACGCCGTAGTCGCGGGTTTCGGTGAAGTACTTATCCGAGAGATTGAAGGTGGCGATCAGCACCGCGTGCCCATCGATCACCATCGATTTCTCATGGGTGACGGGGAAGCACTCACTGGTCCAGGCCACCTCAAAGCCCCAGCTCTGCAGGAGGGCATAGGCCTCATCGTTCCAGCGATCGCCCCCTGAGGTGTGGGGGTTGAGCATCACGCGAATGGCCGCGCCGCGCTCATGGGCCCGGCGCAGGGCCTGCTCCACCGCTTCGCTCTGCAGCTTGAACTGCTTGAGCAGCAACTGCTGCTGGGCTTGATCGATCAGAGCGACCACGGCTTCAGCCCCGTCATCGGGCATCACCAGCAGGCGCTGGGAAGACGGAGCACTGGAATCCATGGCCGCAGGCGATAACAGCAGATTTCTAAAGGGGTTTGACCCGCCAAGCCAGCTCCCTTAACCCAGGGAAAACAGAGAAATTGGGCTTACCCTTGCGGCACGATTTCGTGCACTGTGACGAGCACCGGCTGCCGCTTCATCCTGATCTGCTCAGGCAAGGGGGGTGTGGGCAAAACCACCCT
>JAURGL010000087.1 GCA_030833825.1 Vulcanococcus sp. SFB_649D_100_25
CCTAGCCGAGTTCTGCCTGCAAGGTCATCAGCCGGCTGAGCACCTCACCGCTGTGGCCAGTGGGTCTCACCCCCACCCATCGCTCCCGCAGGATCCCCGTTGGGTCAATCAAGAAGGTGTGCCGTTGGGAGAAGGGGGCAATCCAACTGCCATAGGCCTTGCTCACACTGCCTCCGGGATCGGACAACAGGGGGTAGGCAAGGGACTCACTGCCGCAGAACTCCTGATGGGATTCACTGCTGTCGGCACTCACTCCGACCACCTCGGCACCCGCGCGGTGGAATCGATCGAGATCGCGTTGAAAACCCCGGGCTTCAATCGTGCAGCCTTCGGTGAAGTCTCGTGGATAGAAGTACAGCACAAGCCACTGACCGTGGAAATCCTTCAGACCCCGCTCAGCAGGCTGCGCTCCATTGGCCGAAGGGACCACGCCCATCAGGCTGAAATCCGGCGCTGTCTGATTGAGCTCCGGGAGGATGCCACCCAATGAAAAAGCCTGCGGCGCGAAGGCCAGCAGGCTGAAGGATGACAATCCCAGGGACGCGAGGAAGTCGCGACGGTTCACTGGGTTTACTTCTTGAGGGAGTTTGTTGGCTCAGATCTTGGCCAGGTTGATGCCCAGCTGCTTCGCGTAGGCACCCAGACCCTTCTTCTGGATGGTCTTGAGCGCGCGGGTGGAGACGCGGAGCTTGACGTAGCGGTTGCCCTCAGCCCACCACAGACGACGCTCTTGCAGATTCACCTGCTGGAGCTTCTTCGTGCGGATGTGCGAGTGCGACACGGCCATGCCGTTGTTGGCGCGCTTGCCGGTGAGCTGGCAGACCCGGGACATGTCCGAACTACAAAAACAACTGAACCTGGCCTAGTGGCCAAGCAGCCACAGTAGCAAGCCATGTTCAGCTGCCAGGGCTGGAGGCGATCAGAGGGCTCCGGACCTCGATGGTTTGCGTGGGGAAGGCGAATTGAAGGCCGCCTTGAGCAAAGCGTTGGACGATCTCCAGGTTGATCTGTTGCTGGACGTCCAGTGCCCGCTTGAAGTCGTTGGTTGGCACGAAATAGGCCAGCTCGAAATCGAGGCTGCTGCTGTTGAAGGCCACGAAATGGGCCCTGTCAAACCGGGCATCCCCCTGCGCCTCCACGATCGATTGAAGGAGTCCGGGGACCTTCAGCAGTTGTTCGTGACTGGTGTCATAGGTGAGTCCCAAGCGGTAGAGCAGCCGCCGTTCCTTCATCTCCCCATAGTTCGCCACCACTGAACCGGTCAGGGCGCTGTTGCTCATCACGATGGCCTCTCCATTGACGCTGCGCAGGCGGGTGGAACGCACTCCCACCCGCTCGACGGTGGCCACCACATCACCCACCTGGATCAACTGCCCGTTCTGAAACGGCTTGTCGAGAAGGATCGTGATGTATTCGAAGAACTCGGAGACCGGTTCTTTCAAGGCCAGTCCAGCGCCGATGCCGCCTGCGCTGAGCAGGGCCCAGATCGCCGCCATCTGCACACCGATGTTCTGCAGATAGAGGACCGTCCCCAGGCACCAGATCAGGGCTCGCTGCAGAGGGGCGAGCGCTTGGATCATCCCGCTGATGGCCGGTTCACCGCTGTGGGCAGCGGCCCGCTGAAGGAGCCTCCTGCAGATTCGGTTCGTAAGGCGAACCAACAGGATCACCAGGATTAACTTCGCGATCCCGAAGGCCAGGCGATCGATCCCTGGGCTGGTGGGAAGGATCTGCCAAGCCAGGCTGGCGCTCAAGACCCAGCCGGCGGCTGGGAAGGACTCAACCAGTACCGAGACGACGAAATCGTCGGTGTCACTGGCCGTGCGCCGGGTGATCCGGCCCAGGGATCGCTCCAGGACCTTGGCCAGAAGCGTGGACAGCAGCCCGCCCCCCACCAGGATCAACAGGGCCGTCAGCGCGGTGGTTGCCAGGTTCGGGTTGAAACCCATCACTCAGTGAATGCGTACGCCCGTACGCGGATCGAAGTGCAACTCAGCATCGCTGGACCAGCGAACCTGCCAGGGACCTTCAGGCGCTGGCCGTGGGCGCAAGACCCGCAGTGTCGTTCCACCAGGGGTTGTGAGATGGACGACGACACGATCCCCCAGCCATTCCTGGTGGCTGATCTGCCCGTCGAGACCTCGCCATCCCTCCGCTTGTGGGGCATCGGGCCGCGCGAGTTCCAGATGCTCCGGGCGCAGACCGATCTCCTGACCATCCCTGCTGAACAGGTTGATGGAGGGGGTGCCGATGAAACGGGCGACAAACCGGTTGGCGGGACGCGAGTAGAGCTGTTCGGCTGTGTCCAGCTGTTGCAGCCGACCCTCCTGCAGCACCGCGATCCGATCCGCCAGACCCATCGCCTCCTGTTGATCGTGCGTCACAACGATCACCGGAACACCAGCACTGCGGAGTAGCTGACGCAGTTCCGGCCGCAGGTCCTCCCGCAGGCGGGCGTCAAGGTTGCTCATGGGTTCATCTAACAGGAACAGATCCGGCTGGCGAAGCAGGGCCCTGGCCAGAGCCACCCGTTGGCGTTGCCCTCCGGAGAGTTCAGCGGGGCGGCGCTGCCGCAGGCCCTCCAGCTCAAGGAGTGAGAGGACCCGTTGGAGCTCCCCCTGGATGGAGGCTTGGTTCTGACCGCGAAGCTCCAGGCCGAGACTCAGATTCCGCTCCACGCTCAGGTGGGGATAGAGCGCATAGCTCTGAAACACCATTCCCACCCGCCGTTCCCCGGGGGGAAGTGGCGTGAGATTGCGCTCCCCTAACCAGACCGCTCCGCCGCTCAGCGGATCCAGTCCGGCGATGAGCCGCAAGGTGGTGCTCTTCCCACAGCCGCTGGGCCCGAGCAACGCCAAGATTTCTCCGGGCTCCACCTCCAGGCTGAGCTGGTCGAGCAGGAGCTGTGCCCCGATCCTGCGGCTGACCTGGGTGAGCCTGAGCTTCCCGGTTGACGTCGTGCTGGGCTGGCTCATCCCTTGATCGCCCCTTGGGTGAGCCCGCTGATGATCTGCCGCTGGAACAGCAGCAACAACAGGATCATTGGTGCTCCACCAAGCACCGTTGCGGCGGCAAATGCCCCGTAGGGAATGGTGTAAACCGACGAGCCGGCGATGCGGGCGATCGCAGGGGCCAGGGTGAGCAGCTCCTGGCGGCTCAGCCAGGTCAGGGCAATCGGATATTCGTTCCAGCAGAAGATGAACACCAACAGCGCTGTGCTTGCCAGGGCTGGCGCAATCAGAGGCAGCAGCACCCAACGAAGCCGCTGCCAGAGATTGAGGCCATCGATCAGGGCCGCCTCCTCGAGTTCCAGGGGGATCTCTCGAAAGGCAGCCCGCAGCAGCAGCACGGCGAGGGGGAGACAGAGACCGGCATAGGGGAGGCTGAGGGCCAGCAGGTTGTTGGCCAGCTGCCAGTCGCGGGCCACCTCCAGGAGGGCCAGAAAGAGCAGCACCGCCGGAAAGGCTGCAGCGGCTGCCACCACGAGACTGATCTGTCGGGCAGGGCGCTGGCCAAGACGACTGAGGCCGTAGGCACAGGGGATCGCCAGCGCCAGGGTGAGGAGGGTGCTGCTGGAGCCCACCAGGGCCGTGTTGACGAGGTAATGGCCGAAGGGGGGCTCAGCGCTCAGAAGCTGGCGGTAGTGATCCAGAGTCCAACCAGAACCGACCCCGGTGAGCGCCTGCGTGGGGCGCAGTGAGCTGTACAGCTGCCAGAGCATGGGGCCGAGACTCCAGAGCAGCAAGACCGTCCTGCCCATCAACGCCACTCCCCAGCCAGGGGACGCCAGCGCCAGAGCACGGCGCCGATGCCCCCCAGCAGCACAAGAAGGACGAATGAGCCAAGCGTGATCGTGGCGCTATAGCCGAAATCGAGGAATCGCATCGCGTTGAGGTAGGCATACAGCGCCAGGCTTTCGGTGCTCCCAGCGGGACCACCCCCGCTGAGGACCTGAATCAGATCGAAGACCCCCAGTGCCTGGGCGAGTCGGAACAGCAGGGCGATCAGCAGGTAAGGAACCAGCAGCGGGAGGGTGATGCGCCATAGGCACTGCCATCGGGTTGCCCCCTCCAGCCTTGCCGCGTCATACAGGTCCTCGGGGATGGTCTGAAGGCCCGCCAGCAGCAGGAGCGCCACGAAAGGGGTTGTCTTCCACGTGTCGGCCCACACCAGGGCCAGCCATGTCAGTGCTGGGTTGGCCAGGAATCCGACGGGCTGCAGTCCAAGTGCCTGCAGCACCTGATTGATTGGACCGTAGGGGTCGTTGAAGATCCAGCGCCAGCCGAGGGCCATCACCGTGGTGGGCAAAGCCCAGGGCAGCAGGGTGATGGTGCGGATTGCAGCCCGTCCGCGGATCGGTTGATGCAGCAGGAGGGCCATGGCTAACCCAAGGATCAGTTCCAGCCCAACGGAGCAGACGGCGAACCGCAGGGTCTGGCCCGCGTCCTGCCAGAAGCGTCCATCGTTGAGCAGACGCAGCCACTGCTGGGCGCCCACCGGCCGTGGCTCCAGGCCTGTCACCACACTTTGGGCATGCCCGCTGAGCCAGAGGTAATGGAGCAGCGGTGCGATGAACAGTGCCAGCAGCAGGGCCAGTGCCGGTGCGATCAACAGCCAGAGTCTCCAGCGCATCAGCCCCGGGCCCCACTGCTGAGGATCAGGCGTTCGCTGTTGCTCTGGAGCTGCTCCATGCCGGGGTCTGCCTTGATCTCCCCGGTGATCACCGCATTGAACTCACGGCTCAGCAGATCACTGAGTTGGGCGTAGATCGGTGTCAGCGGTCTCAGCACTGACGCCGCCAGAGCCCGCTGCAGCTCAGGGAGAACAGGGTTCTCGGCGATCAGGGCGGGATCGGTGAACACGCTCAGCCGTGTCGGGGTGTAACCCCACCTTCGGTTCAGTTCGGTCTGGGTTTCGGCGCTGGTCAGGAAGCGGAGCACCTCGATCGCCGCGGACTGATGGCCTGAACCGCTGAGCAGTGAGAAACCCCAGCTGCCTTGGGTGGCGGCGTGGGGTACCCCCACGGCACCCACCATCGTCGTGATGCCCACCTTTCCGGCCAGCTTGCTGCCGGGCCTGTTCAGCTCCGCCCAGGCATAGGGCCAGTTCCGCATGAAGGCGGCATCCCCTGTCTCAAAGGTCTGCAGGGCGTCCGCTTCAGTCATGTTCGCCACGCTGGGGGGCGTGATCCCGAGGATCACGAGATCCCGCAACCAACGGCTCACGTTGCGGGCGGCAGCGCTGTTCAGCTGGGGCTGCCCTTGATCCAGCCAGCGCCCGCCAGCTCCCTGCAACAGCTCCACCACCACGCAACTCAAGCCCTCGTACTGGCGCCCCTGCCAGACGTAGCCCCAGCGCACCTTGCCGGCCCGCTGCAGCTGTTGACTGATGGCAACGAGCTCCTCGGGTGTCTGCGGCGGTTCGGGCATCAGATCGGTCCGCCAATAGAGGAGTCCCATATCTGCCACCAACGGCAGGCGCCAGAGGTGTCCGTCAAAGGCATTCCCCAGTTCGGCCCCCGGGGCGAGATCGTCGAGGGCACCACTGCCCAGCCACTGCTCGAGGGGTTCCAGCCAACCTGCCGCCGCATATTTCGGCGTCCAGGTCACATCCATCAACAGCAGGTCATAGGGACTGCTCCCCAGCAGCAGGCTGCTGATTGCCAGATCTGAAACCGCATCGGTATCGAGCGGTCCGCGACTGACGCTCAGCTGAATCCGCGATTGGCTTTTGTTAAAGCGCTCCACCAAGGGGGCGGTGGCATCGGCGAACGAAGCCGGCATCAAGACCGACACCGGTTCCCTCTGAGGTGGATGGAGTGTCCGTGCCAGCCCGCTGACCCCCAGGCAGACCACAAGGAGTGTCAGGGCCAGCGGCCTCAACACTCCATGCTTCAAGGGGATCCGGATGAACCGCAAACAATCAGAGGCCGCGTTCCATCAGCTTGCCCATCAGATCGCAACTGCGCTGCTGGAAGCCAGCCAGTTGATTCGGCTCGAGGCCACCCACCGCCAGACGGGCCATCTCATACACGTGCCGGCTGAGGTCATCGGCCAGTTGCTGACTGGGGGAGCTGGCACCGCCACCGGTGATCACCGAGCCGGCGGAGAGTTTCAGGAGCCCTTCCACCAGGCGGTGCTTGCGGTTCACCAGCAGCACGTGGTGATCGGGAAGCCCGGGGAGGCGTTGCTCCATCAGGGCACCCATGTCGTTGATCCGCCGCATCTGCTCCGGCAACAGGATCAGGGCGGCGGGGGCGCTGTCGCCCTTGAGGGCTTGCACCTGGATGGTCACTTTGTCGTTGTTGAGGGCGCTCTTGAACAGATCGCGGACCTTCTCGGAGTTGTCCTTGCCGTCGGCATCGCTCAGTTCGCTCTCCTTCTCCTGGAGGGAGTCGTCGAGCTCACTGTCGACCCGCTGGAACTTGAGCTCCTCGTGGCGGTATTCGAGCCAGGGGATGAACTGGGTGTCGATGAAGGTGTCCGCCAGCAGGATCTCAGCGCCCTGGCTCTTCCAGAGGGAGAGTGCCCCGGCCTGGCCTGCCTCATCGGTGCAGTAGAGGATCCGCTTGTCGTTGTCAGGGCTGAGGCGTGAGCGGTACCCAGCGAGGGTGGTGAAGGTCTTGCCGCTCTCGCCGGGGATGGGATCAGCGTTGTCGCCTTCGCCCGCTGCGGCTGTGGTGCCGAACAGCACCAGCTCCGCCACCTGGTCAGCGAACTTCTCGTCCTCCATCGCCCCGATCTTGATGAAGGGGGCCAGGGATTCCCAGATCTCGGCGTAGCGCTTCGGTTCATCGCGGTGCAGCTCCTTGAGCCGATCGGCCACCTTCTTGGCCACAAAGCCACCGATGGAGCGCACGCGGCGGTCGGTCTGAAGCGCTGAACGGCTCACGTTCAGCGGAATGTCGGGCGAGTCGATCACGCCGCGCAGGGGCAGAAGGTAGCGGGGAACCACCTCCTTGATGGAATCGCTGACGAACACCTGGTTGCAGTACAGCTTGATCTCACCCTTTTCCCAGTCGGCCCGGCCGGTGGATTTGGGGAAGTAGAGGATGCCCTGCAGGTTGTAGGGGTAGTCGGTGTTGAGGTGCACCCACAGGAG
>JAURGL010000088.1 GCA_030833825.1 Vulcanococcus sp. SFB_649D_100_25
GCCGAGATCGCGGGGGCTCTTGCGCCAGGGGGCTTCCCGCTTGTTGACGGTTTCACCCTCCAGCTGCACCTCCACCGGCATGAAGTCGCAGTAGGTGGTGATCAGGGTGCGGATGCGGGCCGGCTCGATGTACTCGAGCTCCTCCTCCATCAGGTGCAGGATCACGTCAGTGCCGGCGTCGGCGCGCTCGGCCGCTTCAAGGCTGAAGTTGGGGGAGCCATCGCAGCTCCAGCGCACCGCCTCGCTGCCATCGCGCGCAGAGCGGGTCACCAGCTCCACCTGCTTGGCCACCATGAAGCTGGAGTAGAAGCCCAGGCCGAAGTGGCCGATGATCGCGTCACTCTCCTGCTTGTACTTCTCGAGGAAGTCCTCGGCACTGGAGAAGGCCACCTGGTTGATGTAGCGCTTCACCTCATCGGCGCTCATGCCGATGCCGTTGTCGGAGATGGTCAGGGTCTTGGCTTCGCGGTCGATGCGGATCGAGATCCGGCCTTCGGGGTCTTCGCTGCAGTCGCCGGCCATGGCTGCCATGCGGCGCTTGCTGATGGCATCGACACCGTTGCTGACCAGTTCCCGCAGGAAGACCTCATGGCCGCTGTAGACGGCCTTTTTGATGATCGGGAAGATGTTCTCGGTATGGATCTGGATTTGACCCTGTTCGGCCTGCAGCACCAAGGTTCTGATCGCAACGCTGCACCCAGACTCCTCCGACCAGGTGGTGGACGCCAAGGGGCCAGCGTGGGCAGGAAACCGACCACCGCCTTGAATTGGTAGGTTCCAGCTCAAGTCTTCGTAGGCCTTCTCTGATGAGCAGTCAGTGGGAGAACTTTCTGCTCAACCTTGGCGAGTGGAGAGGGACCTTCACGGGAGTCACGGCTTCGGGAGAGCTGCTGGAGAGCACCCCCTCGATCCTCAGCCTCGAAGCAGAGGATGAGGATCGCCTGGTGCGCTTCCGGCTCCGCCGTTTTGGGCCAGAAGGCTATGGGGGGCACCCCACCTCCGACATGGCGCAGGACTACCGCAGCCTCGGCCGTCAGGTGGTCTTTTTTGCCACGGGATCCTTCTGCAAAGGCACCCTGCAGGTCTCTCCCGGCAGTGAATTCGGTGCTGAATTCGGCTTTGTCGATTGCGATCGGCGCCACCGGCTCGTGCAGTTGCACGGCAGTGATGGGGGTTTCAATCAATCCGTTTTGATTCGCGAGTTCCGCAGCGGCAGCTCTGCCGTCGAGCAGCCCGCCTGCAGCCTTGCCCAGTTGGAGGGCCACTGGATCGGTCAGGCAGCCACGATCAGTGCTGATTGGCCAGAGCCCACCCTTGACGAGGCCAGCTTGACGGCGAGCGTCCCTTCCCATGGCTCACTCCGCTTGAGCTCCGTGATCGGAGCGGATCAACAGGAGAGGACCGTGGAGATGCAGTCGGATCGTCTTGGCCTGAGCTCGAGTGGGACTGCCACATGGCTGCAGCTGCTTCCCGATGCAGGCTTTCTGCTCAGGCCTGAGCGAGTCAGCCACCGCGAGGCGTTCCAGGTGGAAGCGGGATGGATGCCCACTCCAGATCGTTTGATCCGTCTGATCCGTCGCTACGACGCCACGGGGGCATGGCTGTCTGCAACCCAGGTTCTGGCCACCCGATCTTGAGGTTGCGGCGGCCTGGGCTCCTGCGGTTTCTGGAGTGAGAGCCACACCAGAGCCACAAGGGGCGACACCAGAGCACTGACGGCCACTGCGGCAGCCAGCTGCCGCAGCTTCAACCGCTGGATCCGAACCAGGGGGTCACCGCAGTAGCCGCAGATCGGGATCCCGTGCTCTGTGGTGCGGTGAAACGCAGGCGCCGGGGCGCAGTAGGGACAGTGGAGCCGCGTCAAGGGCGATCAGCGCCTCCAGGCGCAGAGCAGCGGTTCAGGCATCCGCAGGGTTCGCCAATCTCCACTGGCTGTGGCCACTTCAACACCCACAGCCTGTTCGCTTGGGTTGCCAGCGGTGTGCTCCAGCCAGGC
The DNA here is from genome assembly GCA_030833825.1 of Vulcanococcus sp. SFB_649D_100_25. Classification (GTDB taxonomy): domain Bacteria; phylum Cyanobacteriota; class Cyanobacteriia; order PCC-6307; family Cyanobiaceae; genus Vulcanococcus. The sequence continues at coordinate 1,997 of JAURGL010000088.1, forward strand.
AATCGCATCCTCGAGCGCGGCCTCAACGCTGGGATAGAGGCTGTCGAGTTGGCGATGGGGCTCCCCGAGCCCATCAATCAAGCGGTAGAGACGCTGCCGCAGGGCCTGAGGTTGTTGATGCAGCTCCGCCCAATTCATCTGCCCCTGCTCGTCAGACGTTCATCTTGAGCGGTTCAGGCGCCCGAGAGGGCTCCACTCCAACTCTTTTAAGCAACAGATTCGAGGTCTTGGAGCTGCAGTGTGGTGACGGAAAGCGTGGGGACGTGCTCCGTGCCGATGGGCCAGGGTCTGACCCAGGCATAGCCCCTGTCCTGGTCAAGGTTGACCAGTTGAAACACGCAGCCAGGTTGCTCGTCGAGGCCCACCAGTGCGCCAGGTTCGAGGCCCATCGATCCGAGGAAGCTTCAACCCACTCAACACCCCCGCGCAGCCCAAATCAGCAGAAATGCTTAAGCCCTGATACGGTCAGCCGGTTGGGCTCAGGCGGCTCGCTGGAGTTCAGGCTTTTCCTCGGGGACGATGGCCCCTTCAATTGGGCAGACCTGCATGCAGATCCCGCAGTCAATGCAGGTGTCGAAATCGATCCAGTAGAAGCCCGTCCCTTTGGCATTGGCGCCACTGCCGGGATTGATGCAGGCCACCGGGCAGGCGTCGACGCAATCTGCGATGCCCTCACAGACGTCCGTGAGGATGGTGTGCGCCATGACCGACCGACCGGGAATCGGGCCAGATCCTAGGGATCAATCCAGCCAGCGCGTTGCCTGGCAGCCACGCCATTCCGCTTCCCGTTCGGCATCGGCCTGCGATGGGCAGGGGCCATGGAGCAGTTCGGCCGGAGTCCCGCCCAGGTGAAGGGATTCCAGGAGCTCCAACGCCGCAGGCAGCTCGGTGATGCTGCGGTAGCTGACCAGGGTGCAGGCAGGACGCATCGGGGCGGTTCGATCGGTGCCCAGCAGTCCGCGGATGGCCTCCACATCGAAGCTGAAGCCAAGGCCCGAGCCAGTGCCGCCAAAGCGTTGCACCAGGGCGTCGTAGCGACCACCGCTGGCGATTTCGAGCGGCGCCTCAGGTCCCTGGCAAACCAGTTTCAGGACCAGGCCGTCATAGAGGTCGTAGTGGGGCTGGAAGGTTGGATCGAGCTGGATCACCACATCCTGCTGCTGGGCAACCGGTGCCACCACCTTCAGGGTCTCCGCCAGGCTGTCGAGGTGGCGGGATGGTCCCAGCAGTTGCTCCAACTGATAGAGGACCGGTTCAGGCTGACCGCGGAGGCGCATCAGCTGCTCCAGGCTCTGGCGTTGGTGAGCAGGCAGGTCGAGCTGCTTCAGGGCCAGGGGGTCGTAGCTGATCAGGGCCTTCCGCACGGAAGTGCGCTGTTGGCTGGGGACCTGATCCAGCAGCGAGCTCAGCACCCCGTGGTGACCCAGCAACAGTCGCGGTTGCTCTGCCCTGCCGACCTTGAGCTGCCTGAGGCAGGCCAAGAGCAGACGCAACAGTTCGGCATCAGCCGCACTGCCAGCCTCCGCATCGCTGCCGAGCAATTCCACGCCGCTTTGCAGGTGCTCCTCCAGGCGGTGTTGACCCGTATCGCTCTGACCGCTGCGGAAGACCAGACCACTGCTCCACAAACGCAGGGGCCGAGGTCTCTCAGCCATCCGGGTGCCGGCCGCTCTGGCGATCGAGGCGGTCATCTCCGGCCGCAGGCCTAGGGGCTCATCGGCGGCCAGTCGAACCACGTCATGGTCCTTGATCCCCCCGCCGGCCTCGAGGGTTTCCAGGCGTTCCACGCTGGGGGGAGCCACCTCGGCATAGCCCCAGAGCCTGTAAACCAGTCCAAGCTGATCGCACAACCAGCGATTGCCGTCCACCTCCCTGGGGTTCAGATCCCTGGTGCCGGCAGCCGGTTGCAGAGCCATGGGAGAGCCAGCTCGTAGTGCGCCGATCCTATGGAGCAGACCCTCCAGCTCCTTGATCCAGCTCCGGGGCGCCAAAGCTGGCCCCAGGGAGTGGACCGCAGGCAGCGAGGCCCGCAATCAGTGGGTCCCGCAAACCAGGCGTGCAGGCAATCAGTCGCCCCTCCGAGAGTTGGGCTTCCGAGCCGTCGTAGGCACAGACCACCCCTCCAGCCTGCTCCACGAGGACCACTCCGGCAGCGAGATCCCAGGGGGATAGGCCGCGTTCCCAGTAGCCATCGAGCACCCCTGAAGCCACAAAGGCCAAATCGACTGCGGCGGCCCCGCCGCGCCTGACCCCATGGGTTCGGTGGGTGAAATAGGCGAATTCGGCGTAGTTGTTGTCCAATCGGGTGTGGCGGTCGTAGGCAAAGCCAGTCACCAACAGGGACTGGGCCAGGTCATCACAGCCGCTGACCCGCAATGCCTGGTCGTTGCACCAGGCGCCAAGCCCCGGGGCTGCCCAGTAGAGCTGTTGCAGCGCAGGGACCGCCAGGGCGCCCAGCAAGGGGAGTCCCCGCCAGGTCAGACCGATTGAGGTCCCATAGAAGGGATATCCATGGGCATAGTTCGTCGTTCCATCCAGCGGATCAACACACCACTGCAGGCCAGTTCCCCCCTTCTGTTGTTGTCCGCTCTCCTCGGCCAGGACATCCACATCAGGCGTGTGTTGGCTCAGCACCTGGAGAACGGCATGCTCCGCCGCCAGGTCCGCCTCGGTGACGAGATCACCAGCACGACCCTTCTCACGGACCCGCTCCAGGTGCCCAAACAGGCTCCTCAACTCCTGTGCTCCGGCTTCCGCTGCGGCTCGCGCCACAGCGCTGAGTTCCTTCAGCGCGTCCTGGCTCAGGCCCGATCGACGCCAGGCTTCATCAGACAGTGCGGAGGGCTGTGCTGAGCTCATTCCTCATCAAGGGGAAGACCGGCCCGCACCTTGCCACGGCCGAAGTGCCGTCCGAATTGCAGGTCGTACACCTCGTCTTCATCCTGGGTCTCCACTTCGAGGGGGCCCAGGGCACGGGCCACACACAGCAGGCCATACCCCTGCTTGCGGATGTCCTTGGAGAGGCCCAGGGCTTCCCGTTGGTCGATCTCACCGTGCAGCACTCGCACGGCGCAGGCCGTGCAGCAGCCATTGCGGCAGCTGAAGGGCAGGGGCTCTCCCTGCTCCTCAAAGCTGCGAAGGATGTATTCCCCCTCGGGCACGTTCAGCTGAATCGTGCGGTTTTCTTGCCGCCAGTGAACCGTGATCGGGTGGCTGGGCATCGGGCGGGAATCCAACGGGGGACGGGTGACTGCTACATTCTCGGGGTTGCCCCGCGCAGCCGCGACATCTCTTGGTGGCTTCCTGCTGTCAGGTTTGTCGTTGCGAAAAGCCCCTCGCGGAGAGGTGGCCGAGTGGTCGAAGGCGCAGCACTGGAAATGCTGTATAGGGGCAACTCTATCGAGGGTTCGAATCCCTCCCTCTCCGTTATCAAGGTCAACGAACCTGATTTTCAGATTCCAAAGACCAACCGCCCAACGGGCGGTTTTTTTATGCCTTGCAAAGCCGGCAACGATCGGGTGGGTTGCCGATCAGCCGAAGCGGCCGCTCACGTAATCGAGCGTGGCCTGTTGCTGCGGTGAGTTGAAGATCATCCCGGTTTCGGCGAATTCCACCAGGGCACCCACCTTGCGGTCACTGCCGGGTTGGGCACTCACATTGAAGAAACCCGTGAGATCGCTCACCCGCACTGCTTGCTGCATGTTGTGAGTCACGATCACGATCGTGTAATTCTTCTTGAGTTCATGCATCATTTCCTCGATTTTGAGGGTCGAGATCGGATCGAGGGCTGAGCAAGGTTCATCCATCAGGATCACCTCCGGCTCAATGGCGATCGTTCTTGCAATGCAGAGGCGTTGTTGCTGCCCGCCGGAGAGGGCATAGCCGCTGTCCCGCAGTTTGTCCTTGGTCTCGTCCCACAGGGCTGCTTTGCGCAGGGACCGTTCGACCAACTCGTCCATGTCACCGCGGTAGCCATTGATCCTGGCTCCAAAGGCGATGTTGTCGTAGATGCTTTTGGGGAAGGGGTTGGGCTTCTGGAAGACCATCCCAATCCGTCGCCTCACCTCGACCGGGTCAATGTCGCGGCGGTATAGGTCCTGTCCGTGGAAGATGACCCGCCCCCTGATCGAGCAACCGTCGATCAGGTCATTCATCCGGTTCAGAGCTCGCAGGACCGTGCTCTTACCGCAACCTGACGGGCCGATGAATGCGGTGACCTTGCCCTTGGGGATGTCCATGTGAACGCCACGCACTGCCTCCTTGTTCCCGTAACTGATCGAGAGGTCCTGAAGCGAGAGGCAGACCTCGTCGTTGCCCTGGCTCGGGGTCTGGCTGGCGGGAGAGGCGGACATCACGGGTGGATTGAGAGAGGCGTGGAGCTGTGGCGGGGATGGCGCGTTAGACAGTTTGAGTGGACGGCTGATCTGATCACTGCCGTGACAGATGGCCAAGCCAGCGGGCGAGCAGGTTGGCCAGAAGGATCATCACCACCAGCACAAAGGAGGAGGCCCAGGCCAGGGCGATCTGGGCTTCGTAGGGCATGATCGCGAAGTTGTAGATCAACACCGACATTGAGGCGATTGGGTTGAGTAACCCATCGGCCCAGAAGGGAGAAAACAGGGCGGTGAAGATCAGGGGAGCTGTTTCACCAGCTGCTCGAGCAATGCCCAGAACCACACCTGTTGCGATCGGTGCGATGGCCGCAGGGAGGGTGACCCGGGTGATCGTGATCACCTTCGAGGCCCCAACCCCCATCGCTCCCCAACGAAGCTCCTGAGGGACGAGCTTCAGGCCCTCATCGGTGGTTTTGATCACCGTCGGGATCATCAAGACCGCCAGGGCCATGCCGCCTGCCAGGGCGCTGTAGCTGTGGCCCATCAGGACCCGCGTACTGACGATCAATCCATAGATGAAGACGCCGCAGATGATCGATGGCACACCCGCCAGCACGTTGGTCCCGAAGCGAACGAACTGGGCGAAGGGACCTGAGCGGGAATATTCCGCCAGATAGATCCCGCCCCCGACCCCGACCGGGATTGCAATCAGGCTGGCAATCAGGCTGATCAGGAG
>JAURGL010000089.1 GCA_030833825.1 Vulcanococcus sp. SFB_649D_100_25
ACTACCTGCTCGGAAGCGAGGCCGCGGCGGCGGAAGTGGCCAAGGAACTCGGTGGTGTGGCAACTTCACCGATGCCGACACCGATTCCCACCGAGACGGGAAGTTTGGGCGAGGCGAGCGTGTTGGTGCTGCTCGGCACGGATCTGGCCATCAGCACCGCGAGCTGAGGCCTGCCCGCTCAAGGATCAGGGGGATGCGCTCCTCGGCCTTCACGGCCATCAGGTGCACCCCCTGGGCAATCTGCGCATAGGTGGCCACCTGTTCAGCAGCAATGCTGATGCCTTCATCCGCCGGATCCTCCGCTGCCGCCAGGCGATCAATGATCGACTGCGGGATGCAGGCGCCAGGCACCACCCGGTTGATAAATGCGGCGTTCTTGGCCGATTTGAGCAGGAACACGCCCGCCAGTACCGGCAGCCCCAATGGAGCGGTGATCTCCCCGACGAAGCGCTTCAGGCACTCCGGATCCATCACCATCTGGGTCTGAAGGAAGCGGGCCCCCGCCTCATGCTTGCGGCGGATCCGGCTCTTCAGTCCGCTCCAGCTCGGGCTCTGGGGGTCGGCAGCAGCGCCCGCAAACAGGGCGGTCCCACCATCGGGGAGATCACCCTGCACCGGATCGAGCCCCTGGTTCAGGGCCCCCACCTGCTGCAGCAAGCGCACGGACTCCAGCTCATTGACAGGGCGGGCTGTGGGCTGATCCCCCACCCGCACCGGATCGCCCGTCAGGCAGAGCAGATTGCGAATCCCGAGGGCATGGGCCCCCAGCAAATCAGCCTGCAACGCAATCCGATTGCGATCACGGCAAGCCAGCTGCCAAACGGGCTCGAGACCCGCCTCCAGCAACAGGCGACAAACCGCCAGGCTGCTCATCCGCATCACAGCCCGGCTGCCATCGGTGACGTTCACCGCATGCACCAGGCCCTTCAACAGCCGCGCGTGCTCCAGGGTGCGGCTGGCATCACCACCCCGAGGGGGCATGACCTCAGCCGTCACGGCCAAGGAACCCACCTCCAGTGCCTGCTGCAGCCGCAAAACCTGTCGTTCAAACGGGTCCATCATCGGCCACCGCAGGTATGCCCAGAAGCGCTCTGCTGCCTACAGTGACGGCGTGGATATGGGGCGATGGATGTCAGATCGAAGCAGCCTCAGCCATCAACCCACGGAGCTTTCTGAGCGGGAGCTGGAGATCATCGAATTGGTGGCCAAGGGGCTCACCAACCAGGAAATCGGCGAGACGCTGATGATCAGCAAGCGCACGGTCGATAACCACGTGAGCAACGTCTTCACCAAGACAGGGGCCAAGAACCGCGTGGCCCTCCTGAACTGGGCCATGGATCACGGCAAGATCTGCCGCGACGGGTTCAACTGCTGCAACCTGCCTCCTGACGAGGAGTAACTCCCGGATCCACACTCACAAACAGGGGCTCGATGCTGAAGGCCCCATCGACGAGGGCAAACAACTCGGCGTAGGCCAGGCAATCGGCCTGATCAGGGCCCGTGAAGCGCAACACCCCGTCCTGGTCGTAGAGACCGAGCACCAGAGAACCCTGCAGAAAACCTTAAGCAAATCCTAAGCCGTCTCTCATGCGTCCAGTGCCTGGAGCCAGCGGCGTTGCTCCTCGGCGGGCCAACGGGAGAAGGGCTCCTGGGACAGGGCTGCGTTGCTGAAGGCCGCCAGGGCGGTGATTTCCTCGACGCACCAAGGCGGGATCCCCACGCCCTGGTCCGCCCCCTCCAGCTCCACCTCGGCAATCACCAGGGGACTGTTCTGCCCCTCAAAGACATCCAGTACCCACTCGCCCCCGGGTAGATCAAGGCCATAGCGGTGCTTGCTGAGGGCGGCCTCACAGCGCTCCAGCAAAGGAAGGGCATCCGCCTCGGGGATCGCGTACTCGAACTCATGGCGGGCAATCCCCTCCCCTGGGAATTTGAGGGTGATCCAGGCGTCCCCGGCACCGGCGCGGCGCACCCGCAGGGTCATCGAGCGGGAGGACCCCGGCAGATACCCCTGCTCGAGCGGCTGGCTCCAGACGATGTGCTCCCGCCAAGCCTCACCCCGCACAAGGAAACGGCGCTCGATTTCCAGGGCCATGGGCTCAGTTCGGGGAGGGTTCTGCGGCGGTGAGGCTGCCAGCCCAGTGCAATTTGCGCGTGAGGGTTCGGTAGTACGAAGGGCTCTGATCGAGCAGAACCATCAGGGCCTGATGGGGGGAGCGCCGCACATCACAGCGGTCCCCAGGCTCGAGGACCGAGGCGAAGGCCCCATCCTTCCAGAGGCGCACCCGGCGGCTGTTCTCCCCCAGGGGCCACACCGCCAATTGCGCCCGCGGGGGCACCACCAGGGGGCGACTCGAAAGGCTCATCGGGCAGATCGGATTCACCACAATCGCCTCAACGCCGGGATGAAGGATCGGCCCACCCGCCGCCATCGAATAGCCCGTGGAGCCCGTGGCCGTGGAGATGATCAGCCCATCACCGCGGAATTGATCCACCACCTCCCCATCGATTTCCAGCTCCAGCACACAGGTTGGGGAAATCTCATCGATCCCTGGCCGGAGATAGAGATCATTCAGGGCCGTGTGCACCGTGTCGCTGCGATCGGTGCGGGCCTCCAGCATCATGCGCCGCTCAAGGGCGAAGCGGTCATCCCGCAGCCGCTGCCAGAGATCGCTTTCGGCGTCGTGGTCATGGCCCGAGCTGAGCAGCTTCCGCTCCTGGGTGAGGAAGCCGAAATGCCCCCCAACGTTGAAACAAAGGATTGGCACCTCCAGAGGCGCCAGATGCCGCGCCGCACCCAGCACCGTGCCATCGCCCCCGAGGACCACCGCCAGATCCGGCGGTCCCCCCTCGTCTGCTAGCAGACCCGGGAAGGGGTTGGCGCTGGATCCGCTCATGGCCACGGCCACCTTGACCCCCTGGTCCCGGAGGGTCTGCGCCGAACGCCGGGCCTGACGCTGTGCCGCCTGGCTCGCGGCTCGGTGGATCAACCAAACGGTGTTGAGGCGCATAGCAGCGGGGGCGTCCCCCCAGCCTGGCTACCAGCGCAGCAAGTTGAAACGCTCCATATCGACCGTTTCACGGTTCCGATACAGAGACAGGAGGATCGCCAGACCGACAGCGGCCTCAGCGGCAGCGACCGTGATCACAAAGATGGCGAACACCTGACCACGGATCAGCTGGCCATCGAGGTAATTGGAGAAGGCCATCAGGTTGATGTTCACCGCGTTGAGCATCAGCTCGATACTCATCAGCACCCGCACGGCATTACGGCTGTTGATCAGACCCCAGACCCCTGTGCAGAACAGGATCGCAGCCAAAGCCAAATAGGCCTGGAGGGGAACGGTGGTGGGCAGCTCGAGGGACATCAGTTGGTTTTCTCCAGCAGAAGCGGCGTACGGGACTTCTCGATCAGGCCCTGATCAGCGGGCTCACCGGTGGCAACGTCAGAACTGAAGACGTCGCGGCGAGCCAGGACGATGGCACCGATCATTGCCATCAGCAGCAGCACCGAGGCCAATTCAAACGGCAGCAAATAGTCGCTGAAGAGGTGTTCGCCGATGCGAATGGTGGCTTCCTCCCCAATCGGCACAGGACCGGGCAGGGCCCAGGGGGTGGTGAAGGCCACACGCAGCAGGAGCGCAAACAGGCCTGCGCAGACACCTCCAGACAACAGGCGGCGCAGGCGCAGTCCGGGGATCTCCGCCATGGTCTCCTGCTTGTTCACAAGCATGATTGCGAACAGGATCAGGACATTGACGGCCCCCACGTAGACGAGCACCTGGGCGGCGGCCACGAAGCTGGCATTCAGCAGCAGGTAAAGACCGGCAACCGAAAGAAACACACCGCCCAGCAGGAAGGCGGAGTAAACGATGTTGGGCAGCAGCACCACACCGAGGGCCCCGATAGCCACGGCGGCGGAGAGGAAGACAAAGCAGACGAACTGCGTCGAGGAGGCGATGGTCATCAGGCGTTCTCCTCGCTGGTGGCGTTCGGCAGGGTTTCCAGAACCTGGGCCGGCAGTTTGCCAGCGCGGGGACGGTTCGGATCCACGCCGTGGGGATCCATCTCGCCTTTGGGCAGATAGGCCAGTTCCCGCAGGGGGATCACGGCAGGGTCACTGGTGACACTCGTCGGCAGGCGACCGAGGGCGACATTGTCGAAATTGAGGCTGTGGCGATCAAAGGCCGCCAGCTCGTATTCCTCGGTCATCGACAGGCAGTTGGTGGGGCAGTACTCCACGCAGTTGCCGCAGAAGATGCACACCCCGAAATCGATCGAGTAGTTGCGGAGCTCCTTCTTCTTGGTGGCCTTGTTCATGACCCAATCCACCACCGGCAGATTGATCGGGCAGACCCGCACACACACCTCACAGGCGATGCACTTGTCGAATTCGTAGTGGATCCGGCCGCGGTAGCGCTCCGAGGGGATCAGCTTCTCGTAGGGGTACTGAACCGTGATCGGGCGGCGGCGCAGATGGTCGAAGGTGACCGACAGCCCCTGGGTGAGGTAGTTGGCCGCACCCACCGCGTCGCGGGTGTAGTCACCGACTTTCTTGAGAAACCCGAACATGGAGTGGTGGGGGGAGGCGGTTGCGCCGGCACCATGATGGCCTGGCGCGAAGGCGGTAGGGGATCAGCCGCCGAAGAAGGCCGGGAAGGCCAGTTTGAGGCCAGCGGTCACCAGCAGGTTGACCAGAGCGACCGGAAGCAGGAACTTCCATCCCAGATCCAGCAGTTGGTCGATCCGCACCCGGGGCACCGTCCAACGCAGCAGGATCGCGAAGAAGACCAGCAGGTAGGCCTTAAGAACGGTCATCACGATGCCTGTGGTGGCCGTGATCACCTGGACGAGGGGTGCATCGATGGGTTGCCCGGTGAGATTCACCACCCACTCCACCGGCAGGGGGAAGCCCCAGCCGCCGAGGTACAGCACCGCCACCAACAGGGCCGAGAGCACCAGGTTGATGTAGCTGCCCAGATAGAAGAGGGCGAACTTCATCCCGGCGTATTCGGTCTGGTAGCCGGCGACAAGTTCTTCCTCAGCCTCCGGAAGATCGAAGGGGAGGCGTTCGCACTCAGCCAGGGCACAGATCCAGAAGATCACGAAGCCCACGGGCTGCCGCCAGATGTTCCAGCTGAGGATTCCAGCCCCGGTCTGCTGGTTGACGATGTCGACGGTGCTGAGGGAGTTGCTCATCATTACGACCGCCAAGACCGCTAGGGCCAGGGGGATCTCGTAGGAGATCGACTGGGCCGCCGCGCGCAGGCCACCCAGAAGCGAATACTTGTTGTTGGAGGCGTATCCCGCCATCAGCAGGCCGATGGGCTGAATGCTGCTCAGGGAGATCCAAAGGAAGATCCCAACGCCGACATTGCTGATCAGCAGGTGTTGCCCAAAGGGCACCACCAACCAACTGAGGATCACCGGGACCAGCACCAGCACGGGTCCGAGGGTGAACAGCAACCCATCAGCCCGGGCCGGAATGATGTCCTCCTTGAACAGGAGCTTGAGGCCATCGGCCAGGGGCTGGAGGATGCCGAGAGCACCGGCGTATTCAGGGCCGATCCGCTGCTGCACTGCGGCGGAGATCTTGCGCTCGAGCCAGACGTTCACCAGCACGCCCACCACGGCTGCCACCAGCACCACCAACATGGGAAGGGGCAACCACAGCAGATGGGCAGCTCCTGGGGAGAGACCCATCCCCTGCAGCACGTCGGTGAAGCTGGCCTCGAGATCGAGCCCGGCACTCACGACAGCGGGATTGGCGATCACCATGGGTGGCCTGTGGATGGGGGCAACTTAGGCGGCCGAAGCGCTCAACGGTTCTGCAGAGGCTGCCAATCGCGACCGGCGGATCCGGTGTAGATCTGCGTGGGCCGGTAGATCCGGTTCGTCCCGAGCTGCTCTTTCCAATGGGCAAGCCAACCGGCGGTGCGGGCAATGGCGAAGATCGGTGTGAACAGGTCCTGGGGGATCCCCAGCTTCCGATACACCAGACCCGAATAGAAGTCGACGTTGGGGTAGATCCCCTTGGGCCCTAGCCGCTCGGCGGCGGCCAGCTCCAACTCCCGCGCCAGGTCATAAAGAGGGTCGTGCCCGAACTGGTCGAACAGCTCCTCGGCCAGCTTCTGCAGGATCACCGCCCGGGGATCCTTGACCTTGTATTCCCGGTGCCCGAAGCCCATGATCTTGCGCTTCTCGGCGATGGCCTGATCCAGCCAGGGGCGCACCTGATCGGCACTGCCGATGTCTTCAAGCATCGCCAGGACGTCTTCGTTGGCGCCGCCATGGAGGGGACCGGCGAGGGTGCCCACGGCTGAAGCCACGACCGCGTAGGGGTCGGTCAGGGTGCTGGCCGTCACCCGGGCGCTGAAGGTGCTGGCGTTGAGGCTGTGCTCGGCGTGGAGGATCAGGCAGGCATCGAAGATGCGGGCGGCCAGGGGGTCCGGCTCCCGCTCCGTGAGCATGTAGAGGAAGTTGGCCGCGTAGGGCAGGTCGTCGCGGGGCTGGATCGGATCCTGGCCTTTGCGGATCAGCTGGAACGCCGCCACCATCGTGGGGATCTTGGCGATCAACCGCACCACCGCCTGCACGATGTAGTCGGGGTTGTCGAGGGCGCGGCGAGAGTAGAAAAGCCCCAGCGAAGCGGCACTGGCCTGGAGGGCATCCATCGGGTGCCCCGTGGCCGGGAAGCACTTCATCATGTCGCGGATGCGGAAGCTCACCCGCCGGTGCATCTGCACCTGGTGTTCGAAGTCGTGGAGCTGGCTGGCATTGGGCAGCTCGCCCCAGATCAGCAGGTAAGCGGTTTCCAGGAAGGTGCTCTGGGCCGCCAGCTCCTCAACGCTGTAGCCGCGGTAGGTGAGCAGGCCCTGCTGGCCATCGATGTCACACACCGACGACTGGGTGGCCGGCACCCCCTCCAGGCCGGGGCGATACAGGGGGGCTGCTGGGGCCTCGAGCGCCATGGCCACGGTCTGGTGCA
>JAURGL010000008.1 GCA_030833825.1 Vulcanococcus sp. SFB_649D_100_25
GCCACCGCCGCGGTGACAGCCAGATGGGAAGACTTCATGGGCGATTCGTCATGCCCTGAGCTTATGCAGCAAGTTCAGCGCCTGCCATTGCCCCTTGAGTTCTTGGGGATTGATCGCTCTGAGGGGGGCTAAGCAGCCCAGTAGGGGGACGCCGCCCAGGGTTGCCAGGGTGCTGGCGTTGTTGGGATGGGGCTCGCCGTTCAGCAGCACCCCGGCCACGGGAATCTGCCGCTGGTTGAGGGCCTCCAGAGAGAGGAGGGTGTGGTTCAAGGTGCCCAGGCCAGAGCGCGCCACCAGCAGCACCGGTAGTCCCCATCGCCGCAGCAGATCAATCTGCAGCAGATCCATCCGCAGCGGCACCAGCAGCCCTCCCGCTGTCTCCACCACCAAGGGCCCCTCCGCTGTGGGCAGGTTCAACTGCTCAGGATCGATTTCAGCTGCGCCCTCCAGTTGGCAGGCCCAGTGGGGGGAGACCGGGGCCTGGAAGCGATAAGCCTCAGGCAGGATCCGCTCCTGGGGCAGCCCCAGCCACCGCTGCACGCGGTCCCGGTCTCCTTCGCCCTCCTCCAGGCCGCACTGCACCGGCTTCCAGTAGCGGGCACCCAATCCGTGCACCAGCAGGGCACTCACCACGGTTTTGCCCACATCGGTATCGGTCCCGCAGACCACCAGCCGCCTGAGGGGCTCCGTCATCGCTTCTGTCCGATCAGCAGCAGCACCTCCCACAGGATCGCCTGCTCGGGTCCCGGCCAGCTGCGCAGCAGACGCCGCAACTGCCCTGGTGAGAGCTGCGGCCCTCGGCTCGCCTGTGCTCCAAGGGTTTTGATCTGCTGCAGGAAGGGCAGCCCCCCCGGGTTGCGCCGGCTGAACCGCAAGCGCTGGAGGCAGTGGAGTTCCAATGGCTCCTGGGTGGACTCGATCAACCGCTCGGCGTCGGGAAGCTCCAAGGCGGTGCAGGGCACCCCGGCCCTGGAGGCGGCGTCTTTCCAGAGGGGAAAGCTGCCGCTGGTGGGCACCGCCAGCAGCAGCCAGCCGCCGGGCTTGAGGCGATCGCACCAGTGCCCCAGTTGCAGCTCCGGTTGCTCCAGCCACTGCAGGGCAAAGCTTGAGGCCAGGCAGGCCGCGGGGATGAGCTGCGGGGGTAAGCCCCGGTTGAGATCCCACTCCAGCTGAGGCACCTCCGCTTCCTGCCGCAGCAACGCCCCGCACTGATCGACGCGCACAAACCGATCCCCGCCAAGCCCCCGCTCCAGGGCCCGGCTCAGGAGACCACTGCCTGCCCCCAGATCGACCCGTGGGCCAGGGGGCAGGATCAGCCCACGCTGCCGGGACAGGCCCCCCAGGCGTGCGGCGATGGCCCTCTGGAGCAGGGCATGGCCGTCGTAGGCCTCCGCGCCGCGGCTGAAGCAGCCGTTGACGGCGTCGCTGAACGGTTGCAGCTGCTTCTTAAGCACAGGCATCGGCGATCCACTGCAGCACCGCCCCCGGGAGGGAGGGATCCAGAAGGGAGTGCCCCAGATCAGCTCGGCTCCAGACCGTGGCCTGGGGCAGCTCCTGGCGGAGCTGGGCCCGGCTTTCCGGGGCAACGATCTGATCCTGCCCCGCCTCGACCACCAGCACGGGAATGCCTTGGGGGAAGCCTTGCGGCAGCCCCGAGCTGGCCTCCAACCGTCCCAGGTCAATCAGGAGGCGCTGCAGGCCTTCGGCGCTGATGCCCCGCTCCAGGGGGCCCTGGGGCAGGAGCTCGGCGGCTTGCGGAGCGGCCGCCTGGGCCAGGAACTCCCGCAGTAGGTCGTTCACCTCGCCGGCTTCCAGGCGCTGTCGCATAGAGCGCAGGGCCGTTTGCAGGGGGCGTCCGGCCCGGCCCTGGGGCAGGAAGCGAGTGAAACTGGCGAGCCAAACCGCTGCTGTGGCCTCGCCCCAAACCTCCGCCGGGATCAGATGGGGACCGAGGGAATGGGCGATCACAATCCGATGCCGAGCCCCCTGGGGCCAGTGGGGGACCGCCGGCGGGAAGGCTCCATAGCCCCTCTCACCCCAGCTGAAGCCCCAGCCCCGTTGCTGGACCTGCTCGGCCCAGGGAGTCCAGCTGTGGTGGTCGCCCGCCCAGCCATGCATCCCGATCAGGTGGGTGGAGCCGTGGGGATTCACGGTGATCCCAGCGCGCGCAGCAACAGCTCCAGACTGCCCTGCGGCAGGTCCTGACGCAGGACGAGCCGTAGCCGCGACGTCCCGGAGGGCACCGTCGGCGGACGAATCGCCACGCTGAGCAGACCGTGCTGCTCCAGTTGCTGTTGGAGGGTCAGGGCCCGGCTCTCGCCCCCAACGACCAGGGACAGGATCGGCCCAGATCCCGTGGGTCTGGGCCAGCCGGCGTCCTCGAGAGCAGAGCGCCAGCGTTCAGCCCGGGCAAGGAGTTCCTGACGCTGCCCATCGCTCCCCTGGATCAGGTCCAGGGCCGCCAGCGCCGCCGCCGCCAGGGGTGGGGCCAGGGCTGTTGTGTAGCGGAACGGACCCGAGTGCTGCAGGAGCCATTCCCCCACGAGGGCATCGCCGGCCAGAAATGCCCCCCCACTGCCAAAGGCTTTGCCAAAGGTCCCGCTGATCAGCTGAACCCCCGCTTCTCGGTAGCCAAGGCCGCGGCCACCGAAGCCCAGGACCCCCAGGGCATGGGCTTCATCCAGCAGGAGGGTTGCGGCGTGCCTCCGGCAGATCTCAGCGAGCCTGGGAACATCTGGACTGGTGCCCTCCATCGAGAACAGGCTCTCGCTGAGCACCAGCAATCGCCTTTGCTCACTGCCTGTTCGGGCCTGCTGGAGCTTCTTCTCCAGATCGTCCAGATCGTTGTGGCGAAAGCGCCGTAACCGTGCCCCGCTGGCCTGCACCCCCACCAGCAGGGAGTGGTGGATCAGGCGATCCGCCAGTACGAGGCTGTGGCGATCGGCGAAGGCCTGGACTGCCGCGAGATTGGCTTGAAAGCCGCTGGGGAAGAGCAGCACCCGCTCACGACCCAGCCACTGCGCCAGGGCTTCCTCGAGAGCGTGGTGGATTGGACGGCTGCCGCTCACCAGGCGGGATGCCCCCGCTCCCACCCCGTCGCGTTCGATGCTCTCGCGAGCGGCCTCCTGCAGCCTTGGGTGACGGCTCAGCCCGAGGTAGTCGTTGCTGGCGAGATCGAGCAGGGCAGCAGCGTCACCGCCTGGGCTGAGGCCAGCCTTGCCAGTGGGTTGCAGGGGCCGGAGCTGCCGCCGCCGCTCCGGGGCCAGCGCCTCGAGCTCCGCCGCCAGAGGCACCAGTGGATCGCCTGGGCCCGGACTCGCCAACCCGTGCTGCGCGCAAGTGTTCTCTTCAGTTTGCCCGCTGGTCTGGAGCCCATAGGATCTTCTTATGCCCAGCAGCTCCCAGGCCTCCGGCGCCCCCGAACGCGCAGCCAGCGTGCCGCCCCTGGAGCAGCTGTTCCCCTTCAGCCTCGATGACTTCCAGCTTGAGGCGATCGATGCCCTCAATCAGGGGCATTCGGTGGTGGTCAGTGCCCCCACCGGATCCGGCAAAACCCTGGTGGGTGAGTACGCGATTCACCGGGCTCTGGCCCATGGGCAGAAGGTCTTTTACACAACGCCCCTGAAGGCGCTCTCCAACCAGAAGCTCAGGGATTTCCGTGAGCAGTTCGGGGCCGAGCGCGTCGGCCTGATGACCGGGGACCTCACGGTGAACCGGGAGGCCTCAATCGTGGTGATGACCACCGAGATCTTCCGCAACATGCTCTACGCGGAGGCGGATCAGGGGGATGACCCGCTGGCGGACGTGGAGGCGGTGGTCCTCGATGAGTGCCACTACATGAATGACTCCCAGCGGGGCACCGTCTGGGAGGAATCGATCATTCACTGCCCTCCTGCGGTCCAGTTGGTGGCCCTGTCGGCCACCGTGGCCAACGCCGGGCAGCTCACCGATTGGATCGAACGGGTGCATGGGCCGACCCGTCTGGTGATGAGCGATTTCCGGCCCGTTCCGCTGCAATTCAGTTTTTGCAGTGCGAAGGGTCTGCACCCCCTCCTCAACGAGGAAGGCACCGGGCTGCACCCCAATTGCAAGGTCTGGCGCGCCCCGAAGGGCCGCAACCGACGCGGTCCCAAAACCCCGAAGCCCCCCCAGCCCGAGGCCCCACCGCTGGGTTTTGTGGTGGCCCAGATGGCGGAACGGGACATGCTCCCGGCCATCTACTTCATCTTCAGCCGCCGGGGCTGTGACAAGGCGGTCCGGGATCTGGGCAAGGTCTGCCTGGTGAACCCCCAGGAGCAGGCCCGCATTGAGCAGCGTCTGCAGGCCTTTGTGGCCGCCACTCCGGAAGCCGTTCGCGATGGGGGCCATGACGATGCCCTGCGGCGGGGGATCGCCGCCCACCACGCCGGGGTGCTGCCCGCCTGGAAGGAGCTGATCGAAGAGCTTTTCCAGCAGGGCCTCGTGAAGGTGGTCTTCGCGACCGAAACCCTCGCGGCGGGGATCAACATGCCGGCCCGGAGCACGGTGATCTCGGCGCTCTCGAAGCGCACAGAGCGGGGGCACCGTCCGCTGATGGGCAGCGAATTCCTGCAGATGGCAGGCCGGGCCGGTCGCCGTGGTCTCGATTCCCAGGGCTATGTGGTCACCGTGCAGAGCCGTTTTGAGGGGGTTCGCGAAGCCGGGCAGCTGGCCACCAGCCCTGCCGATCCTCTGGTGAGCCAATTCACCCCGAGCTACGGCATGGTCCTGAACCTGCTGCAGCGCTACGAGCTCCCCAAGGCGAAGGAGCTGGTGGAGCGCAGCTTCGGGCGTTATCTGGCCACCCTGGATCTGGCGGAGGACGAGTCCCGGATCGCTGAACTGCGGGAGCAGTTAGGCCAGCTCAGCAGTGGGGTTGAGGAGGTCGACTGGGAAGACTTTGAGGACTATGAAAAGCAGCGTGGCCGCCTGCGCGAGGAACGGCGACTGCTGCGGATCCTGCAGCAACAAGCCGAGGAGACCCTCGCCCATGAGCTGACCTTGGCGCTTCGCTTCGCCAGTGAAGGCACCTTGGTGAGCCTCAAGGCCCCGCTCCTGCGTGGTCGTGTGACGCCGGCCGTGATCGTCGAGAAGCAGCAGGGATCAGGGCAATTCCCCCTGCTGCTGTGCCTCACCGATGAGAACGTCTGGGTGCTGGTGCCCTGCAGTGCCGTGGTGAGCCTGCATGCGGAGCTGAGCTGCCTGCAGGTGAAGGATGTGGAGGTGCCGGCCCTGCATCGTTCCGGTGAGCTGCGCCATGGTGATCAAGCCAGTGGTGGTCTGGCCCTGGCGGTGGGACACATGGCCAGGCGCCATGACATGACCACCCCCCAATACGACCTGGCGGGCGAGGTGCAGGCGCAGGCCCACCTGGTGCGGGAGCTCGAGTTGGCCCTGGAACTCCATCCCGCCCATGCCGCAGGGGATCGCAAGAAGCTGCGCAAGCAGCGCTTCCGCATTGAGGAGCTGGAGGAGGAGATCGCCGAGCGGCAGCGCATCCTTCACTTCCGGGCCAATCGCCACTGGGAGACCTTCCTGGCCCTGATTGAGATCCTGCGCTTCTTCGGCTGCCTGGAAGGCGAGGAGGGTCTGGAGCCGAGCGAGGTGGGGCGCACGGTGGCTGCCCTGCGCGGGGACAACGAGTTGTGGTTGGGCCTGGCCCTGATGAGCGGCCATCTCGACGAGCTGGACCCCGCTGATCTGGCGTCCGTCCTGGAGGCAATTTCGACGGAAGTGAACCGCCCCGATCTTTGGAGCGGTTACCCCCCACCGCCTGCGGCGGATGAGGCCATGCATGACCTCCGCGGTCTTCGCCGGGAGCTCCAGCGCCAGCAGGAGCAGGCCAAGGTGGTGATCCCCGTCTGGTTCGAGGGTGAATTGATGGGTCTGGTGCACGCCTGGGCCAAGGGCGTGAGCTGGAACGACCTGATCGCCAACACCTCGTTGGATGAAGGGGATGTGGTGCGGATCATGCGCCGGACGGTGGACCTGCTGGCCCAGATCCCCTACTGCGAGGCCATCAGTGATCAGTTGCGTGCCAACGCCAGGGCCGCTTTGAAAGCAATCAACCGCTTCCCGGTGCGGGAGCCGGTGGATGTGATGGCCGGTGGGGCCGATGCCGATAATCCTGCGACCGCCCGCGGTGCCGGCAACCCGGCTGCCGCGAGTGAGGGCGCGACGGTCAATCCCGCGGCCTGAGCACCAGCCAGACGATCAGGAGCAGTCCCGCCGTGCTCCCCACCGTGTACAGCCAGTCGGCATAGGGCGTCCAGAACAGGGCCAGCAGTGGCGGCATGGGTCTCACGGGGCGGGGTCTCGCAGGTTTGCGAGCGATCACAGCTTGCTTGGCAGGCTCGCCTGCTTTGTTCAGAGTCAGGTCACGGGTTGAGCGATAGGGGTTTCGAGTGGCCTTTCACGACCTCGAGGGACTGCAGCCGGCTGCGGTGGCAGCCCTGGCGGAGACCTGCGAGGCGGTGATCACCGCTGAAGGCCGAGAACTGGCCACCGAGCGGGAGCGTCAGCTGCAGCGGCAGCTGTTCGAGATGCTCCTGGGACATCCCTGGCCCCCGGAGGTGGCGGCAGCGGTCCCGGTCGGGCTCTCTGGTTTGATCACAGGCCGCCGCCAGCGGCAGGAGGTGATGCAGTTGCTCACCCTGTTGGCCTTCCTGGAGCCCCGGCTGGATCAGGCCAAGGTGCAGGTGCTCGAGCGGGTTGCCACGGAGCTGCAGGTGGCGGCGGGGGCCTTGGCTGACCTTGAGGAGGTCTGCCGCGGGCATGTGCTCCGGGCCTTCGGGGATCTGTACCGCCGCACCTTTCGCGAACTGAACAACGACGGGCTGGTGCAGGGGTTTGCCCGCTTCATCCTGCCGATGCTGGGCGTGGGGATTGATCACGCCCACCTCGCGAACTATCAAGCCCTGGCCAGTGCGCCGGCGGACAGTTTCGGCTCAGCGCTGCACGCCTACTACGTGAACACGGGCTTGCCTTATCCAGGCAGCCGTAAGGGTTTGCCCTATCCCTACCTGGCCATTCACGATGTGCATCACGTGATTGGTGGCTATGCCATCGATTACGCCGGCGAGATCCGGGTGCTGGCTTTCACCATGGGCCTTGTTCCTGATCACGCCCTGCTGATCGGCCTGCCGGCGATGCTGCAGTTTCAAATGGGTATCGCCGACCCACTGGCGGCGAGCGTGGCGCCCAAACTGAAGGACCAATTGGATTCCCCCGTCTTTGCCAGGGAGTTGCAACGGGGGGCCGCCGCAACCGGAGCGATCCGCGACCTCCATTGGGATTTCTGGAGCTGGATCGAGCGGCCGCTGGAAGCGGTGCGCCGTGACTTCAACCTCTTGACCTGAGAGCCCCGCCGTGATCAATCCCTCCCGCATTCGCATCCTGGCGGTGGGCAAGGTGCGTAAGGGTTGGGTGCTGGAGGGCATCAGCACCTACCTGAAACGACTCCCTGGCCTGCAGGTGCTGGAGCTGCGGGATGCCGGTAAGGCCCGCGAAGCGGAGGCGATCCTGGCGGCCTTGCGCCCTGAGGAACAGTTGGTGGTCATGGCTGAAGAGGGCCAGACCTTCACCTCACCGGCCTTCGCCCAGCGCCTGGATGGCTCCGGTTCGGAGCGGTTGGCCTTCGTGATCGGTGGTGCTGAGGGGATCGACCCTGCACTGAAGGCTCGCGCCGCCTGGAAGCTCAGCCTCTCGCCGATGACCTTCCCCCATGAGCTGGCGCGGCTCCTGCTACTGGAGCAGCTCTACCGGGCCCTCACGATTCAGCAGGGCGGGCCGTATCACAAGTGAGGCGTGCGTCTGCCAGCTGGCTTGCCGGGGCTCAGATGCCCAGGCGCTCCCAGATCACCCCCAGGTTGGCCTGGTGCAGATCGGTGGAGAAGCACTCCGCCAGCTGCGCTGCGTTCAGGCGGGAGGTGACATCGGCGTCGGCCTCGAGGTTGGCCCGGAAATCACCGCCGTCGGTGTTCCAGGCGGTGTGGGCGTTGCGTTGCACGATCCGGTAGGCGTCTTCCCGGCTGATGCCGCTCTCCACCAGGGCCAGCAGAACCCGCTGGCTGAAGACCACGCCGCCGTAGACATTCATGTTGCGGGCCATGTTCTCGGGGTAGACCCCAAGGCCCTTCACCACCGAGGTCATCTCCCGCAGCATGAAGTGCAGGGTGACCGAGCAGTCGGGCAGCATCATCCGCTCCACGGAGCTGTGGCTGATGTCGCGCTCATGCCAGAGGGCGCAGTTCTCCAGGGCTGCCACCACGTAGCTGCGCAACACCCGGGCCAGGCCGCTGATGCGCTCACTGCGGATCGGGTTGCGCTTGTGGGGCATGGCGGAACTGCCCTTCTGCCCCTTGGCGAAGTTCTCCTCCACCTCGAGCACATCGGTGCGCTGCATGTTGCGGATCTCCGTGGAGAACCGTTCCAGGGCAGCGCCCACCAGGGCGAGGGTCTGGATGTATTCCGCGTGGCGATCCCGGGAGATCACCTGGGTGCTGGCGGTGTCGGGCACCAGGCCGAGCTTGGCGCAGGCGATCTCCTCCACCCTGGGATCGGTGTTGGCGTAGGTCCCCATGGCACCGGAGATCTGACCGACGCTCACCGCCGTTTCGAGGCGCGCGAGGCGCTCCTGGTTGCGGACCACCTCCGCCAGCCAGCCGGCCACCTTGAAGCCAAAGGTGATCGGTTCGCCGTGGATCGCGTGGGAGCGCCCGATCATCACGGTCCCTTTGTGGGCCCGGGCCAAATCCCGCAGGGCATCGGCCAGCAGGTCCAGTTCGGTGCGCAGCAGCTGGACCGAGGCCTTCATCTGCAGGGCCACCCCGGTATCCAGCACGTCGGAGCTGGTCATGCCGACGTGGATGTAGCGGCCGGCATCCCCCACGTGTTCATTCACGTTGGTCAGGAAGGCGATCACGTCGTGCCGCACTTCCGCCTCGATCTCGAGGATCCGATCAACACTGAAGCTGGCCTTCTCCTTAATCGTGGCGACAGCTTCTGCGGGAACGCGGCCCAGCTCGCAGTTGGCCTCGGTGGCGGCGATCTCCACATCGAGCCAGCTCTGGAATTTCGCCTGCTCGCTCCAAATCGCGCCCATCTCGGGCAGGGTGTAACGCTCGATCAAGGCCGCGCCTGGCTCACATCCAGACCAATGTATGGAACGGCGCTTCCCGCTCCCTCAG
Source organism: Vulcanococcus sp. SFB_649D_100_25 (assembly GCA_030833825.1). Taxonomy (GTDB): domain Bacteria; phylum Cyanobacteriota; class Cyanobacteriia; order PCC-6307; family Cyanobiaceae; genus Vulcanococcus. The sequence goes on from JAURGL010000008.1 coordinate 9,207, forward strand.
GCCGCCCCGGTGAGCTGGCGGTGCGCCACCTCCCACTGCACCATGGGCCCCCAGGCCTGCTGGCGCACCCAGCAACGGCCGCCGCTGCAGTGCAAGAGCTGGAAGGGGGGTAGGTCTTCGGGTTGATTGCGCAGCTTCACGAAGCTGCCGGGTTGCAAAAGTTCCACCACGTTGTTGGCGTGGGTACTTGGGGTGCGGGCCATCACGGTCCCCTCGATTGGGGTCATCCTCTGGAGTGTTCCCCTGGAAACACCCTCAGCCCTTGTTTTTATTTCGTTTCCCGTTTGGTTTTGTGATCTTCTGAGCGCCAGGCGCTGTGACTTGCTGCGGCACGATGCAGAGGTGCTGAGCAGATGCTCACCGGTAGCGCTACATCAAAACGATGGGTCGAAAGCGACGGTTGGATCTGCAGCTGGTGGAGCTGGGGTTAGTGGCCTCGCGCCAGCAGGCCCAGCAGCTGATCCGGGCGGGCAAGGTGCGCAGTGGGGATCGCATTCTCGACAAGCCCGGCCTCGAGGTCCTGCCGGAGCTGGAACTGCAGGTGGAGCAGCCCCAGCGCTTTGTGTCCCGCGGCGGCGAAAAACTGCTGGCGGCCGTTGAGGCCTTCCCCCTGGCTCTCGAGCAGCGCATCTGCCTGGATGGGGGCATCTCCACCGGCGGTTTCAGCGACTGCCTGCTGCAACACGGCGCCGCCCGCGTCTACGGGGTGGATGTGGGGTATGGCCAAACCGCCTGGAGCTTGCGCACGGATCCCCGCCTGGTGCTGAAGGAGCGCACCAACCTGCGGCATCTGCAGCCGGAGGATCTCTACGGGGCTGATGACCCCTGGCCCGATCTCGCGGTGGCCGATGTCTCCTTCATCCGCCTGGCCCTCGTGTTGCCGGCGCTGGGACGTCTCCTGCTCGGGCAGCGCCGCGAAGCGGTGCTCCTGGTGAAGCCTCAGTTCGAGGTGGGGAAGGAGCGGGTTGGCAAAGGGGGGGTGGTCCGAGATCCCCACGCCCACGCCGATGCAATCGAGGGGGTCATGGAGGCTGCCCTTGCTGAGGGGTGGAGGTCCTGCGGGGTGGTGGCCTCACCGATCACCGGGCCGGCGGGGAACCATGAATATCTGCTCTGGTTGCGCTCCGGTGCGTGGAGCGACAACGAGAAAGCCGCCGAACAGATGCCCGATGGAGCATCGATTCGACGGCTGGTGGAGAGCACCCTCGCGACTTGAGGGGGTGCCGATCAGATGGCGCTTTCGTCCTTATCGCCAGTGCGGATCCGGATCACCGATTCCACGGGGCTGATGAAGATCTTGCCGTCACCGATCTCTCCGGTGCGGGCTGCTTCCTGGATGGCGCTCACCACGGTGTCGACCCGGGCGTCATCCACCACGATCTCGAGCTTCAGCTTCTGCAGAAACTCCACGGTGAACTCGGAGCCGCGGTAGCGCTCGACCTGGCCTTTCTGACGGCCAAAACCGCGCACCTCACTCACGGTCATGCCGACGATGCCGGCGTTGACCAAGGCCAGCTTGACGTCTTCGAGCTTGAAGGGGCGAATGATGGCCTCGATTTTTTTCATGGCTCAGGGGGCTCGAGTGGGGTGATTCTCTCAGGAAAACCAGGGAGCGACAGCGGCTGTCACGGCCTTCAGAAGGTATTAGGCCGCAGTGATGCCCCCTGAGATGTGCCCGTTGCTACAGCTGCAGTGATGCGTAGCATCCGAAGTCGACCAGCGCGCGTTGGATGACCCAGGCCACCCTGACCCCCCTCTACGGCGAACGCGCCATTGCGGAAGCGGAGCTGATCTGTTTCGACAATCCCCGCCCTGGGCGGGCCTATGAGGTGTCGATCACGCTGCCGGAATTCACCTGCAAGTGCCCGTTTTCCGGCTATCCCGACTTCGCCACCTTGCGGTTGACCTATCAGCCCGGTCCGCGGGTGATGGAGCTCAAGGCGATCAAGCTCTACGTGAACAGCTACCGCGATCGCTCGATCTCCCACGAGGAGGTCACCAACCGGATCCTCGATGACTTCGTCGCGGCCTGCGAGCCCGTGTGGATGCAGCTGGAGGCCGACTTCAATCCCCGCGGCAATGTCCACACGGTGATTCGGGCAACCCACGGCACCCGGCAGCCCTGCTGATTAGCTCTGCCGGACCTCGGCCAGCAGCGCCGGTAACTCCGTGGCCAGGGCGGTGAGGTTGCGGTTGCAGAGCCCCCCCACGTGCAGCTTCTGGCTGCTGGGTTCGGCAATCGCCCAGAGCTGCCGGGTGGCGATCAGGCTCAAGGCCCCGCCCAGCAGGGCGATCCCAAAGCCCCCATAGACCAGGGGAACCCCCGGGTCACGTTTCAAGAGGATCCCGCTGGCCGGCACCACCCCAGCCACCTTCAGGGGGATCCCTTCAATCTCGGTGGCCTCGGCCCCTGGGATCAGGCTGCCCAGGACCTCCGCATCGGCGGAGTACACCGTGATCGGACCCTGTTCACTGGAGAGGGCGAGCAGAACGGGATTGCTGCCATCGGGACGTGTGGGCAGGACGATCCCCCACACCTGTTCCCCCAGCTGCGGGAAGCTCTGCAGGGGGAGCTCCAGGATTGGGCTGTTCCCCAGTTGCACCTGCACGGCGGCCAGGGACCAGTCCGCCTGATACAGGGTCATGCCCCGGTAGCGCAGCGGATGGTTCACGCTGATCTCATGGGTTTCGCCGGCTGCGCCGCTGCCTGGCTCCAGGGTCAGAAGCGAACGAAATTGCTCGGGGCGCCCCGCCGGGTCACGCTCCACCCCAAAGCGATCCAGGGTCACGGTCACCTGGGTTTCCCCGCGGCTGTTGAGCAGCTCCAGTTCATTGCCGGGCGCAAGGAAGCGCTCCAGGCGCTGCCCCCCGAGGGATCCCCAGGCGGCCCCGACCATCAGGACCACCAGGCCCGCATGGACCAACAGCGGGCCGACCCGGCCGCTCACCCCACGGCGGGCCGAGAGACGGTCCTGGTGCCGCTGCAGTTGCCAGCCCTTGGCCTGGAGCAGGTCCTCCAGGCGTTGCAGACGGGCCTGGGGGTCATCGCAGACCAGGGTTTCCGCCAGGGTCAGTTTGCTGAGCTGCCGCGGGGTCTGGTAATCGATCCAGCGCAGGGCGGCCTGGAGGGCGGGCCACTGCCGCCGCCAGCTGCAGAGAATCAGGGCCAGCCCCAACCAGGCCAGCAGCGCCAGGAACCAGCTGCTGGAATACACGTGATCGAGCTGAAGCGCGAGGATCTGATCCCCGTTAATCAGTCCCAACCAGGGTTCAGCGTCAAAAACCCGGTGGTACAGCTCGGCGGATTCCTTCTGGGGGATGAAGGTCCCGAGGCCACTGGCCGCGGCGATCACAATCAGCAGGCCGATGGCCACCCGCAGGTCGGAGATCCAGGCGATCAGGCGCTTCATCAGAGAGTTCAACGTCTTGGCTTCAGGTCCAGCGGGCCAGCAGGGTCAGGCACCCGGTGAGGAGCAGCACCGCACCACTCACGGGAGGAACCCATTGGCCCAGGGAACGGAGGGCGAGCAGGCGGGGAGCCCAAGCGGCGGCGGTCCCCGCCAGCAGGAGCGGCATCACCTGACCGGCCGCAAAGGCGCTCAGCAGCATCACCCCGGCGAACGGATTGCCCGCCTGGGCAATCCAGGCCAGCAAAACGGCCAGCACGGGGGTGGTGCAGGGTGAGGCGGCCAGGCCGAAGGCGAGCCCTGCGGCGATGGGGCCGAGGGCCGGGGGGACCCGTTGACGCCACTGCTCCGGATCCGGTCCCGCCGGAAGCTGCAGGGGAAGCAGGCCAAGCAGGTTCAGTCCCATGACCACCGCCAGCAGGGCCACCAGGGTGGGGATGAAGCCAGGCACCTGCCCGTAGATGCGCCCGAGGGCCCCGCTGGCGAGGCCGAGGAGCACCAGGGAGCTGACGATGCCACTGCAGAAGCTGAGGCTGCGAACCCAGGGGGCCTGGCCGGAGCGGTCGAAGCCCGCCAGGTAGGCCAGGGTCACCGGTAATAGGGAGAGGGAGCAGGGACCCAGACTGGTCAGGAGCCCCCCTGCGAACACCAACCCCACGGTCAACGGACCTGGATGGGCCAGGGAACTGTTCAGCAGCTCCTCGCCGCTACGGGCCCAATCCGCCAGGGCCGGAGCCAGCATGGAGGCATCAGCAGTGCAGGGCGTTCAGCCTATCGGGACGCTTTCCCGCCTTGCTTGCAGGCGACGGTTCCGGCGGGTCTTCCCGGTCTCCAATCCGGCCCCCTCGAGGGAGCAGCGCAGCAACAGGCCTGCGGTGAGGAGGCTGGAGAGCAGGGAATTGCCCCCGTAGCTGATCATCGGCAGGGGCAGGCCGGTGGTGGGCATCGCCCCACTGGCCACGGCGATGTTGAGGATCGATTGGAGCACCAGCAAGGTGGTGCAGCCGATGGCCACCAATCTGTGTTGATTGCTCCGGCAGCTCAGGGCCACCCGCAGGCCGACAAAGCCAAACAGGAGCAGGAACACCAACAGAACGACCGATCCCACGTAGCCGAATTCTTCAGCGAAGACGGCGAAGATGAAGTCGGTGCTTTGGATCGGCAGGTACTGGAGCTTCTGGGTTGAGAGCCCATAGCCCTCCCCCCACAGGCCCCCTGAGCCCACGGCCAGAAGGCTTTGAACGAGCTGGTAGCCATCGCCCTGGGCGTCCTTCCAGGGATTGAGGAAGGAGGTGACCCGGATCCGCTGGTACTCGTTAATCGAGATGCTCCCGACTGCGACCGCAATGCCCGCCCCAGCACTGCCGAGCATGGCCCACATCGGCAACCCTGAGGCCAGGGCCATCAACCAGAGCAGCATTCCGCAGAGGGATGCCGTACTCAGGTTGGGTTGCTTGAGGATGAGTCCGAGGGTGAGGGCAAAAACCCCCATCCAGATGATCTTTTGATCGCTGGAGATCCGGCCCCAGTGGGAAAACAGGGCTGCCCCCTGCAGCACCAAGAACGGTTTGATCAGTTCAGTGGGCTGAAGCTGAATCGGCCCGATCACCAACCAACGGCTGGCCCCGTTCACGGTGCTTCCGATCACCAGGGTCAGGCCGACCATCACGGTCCCGATCAGCAGGGCTGGACCGGCCAGGCGCAACCAACGCCTGAGGTTGATGCTCACCCCTGCGTACAGCAACCCCCAGCTGGCCAGCATCCAGAGGGCCTGACGCTTGAGGTAGTAAGTGGCATCTCCCATTTCCCGGGCAGCCACCCACCAGCTCGCGGAGCCGAGGATCGCCAGCCCAATCAGCGACCAGAGCGCAATCATCCCCAGCAGGAGCCTCGCTTCGGCGGGCCACTGCTCGAACGGAACAGGCAGCCAGGCCCGCCCGCGGGCCGGACTGCTGGCGCTGTTTGTGTTGGCTGGAGTCTTGTCGGCCGTTGGGACGCAAGGAGGGGTCCTGAAAGAGGTTCCGACTATCCCCTATTTCCGGGGTTCTTGCCAATAAAAAAAGCCCGGCATGGCCGGGCTTTTCAGGAGTCTTAGCGGGTCTGAAAAATCAGTTGCCGACGTTCACCTGACGGCGACCGGTGACCAGTTCAACCTTCAGGATTTTTCCGCCCTGCTTCATGATCCGCTGCTGTTCAGCAAACCAGCTCTCGAAGGGCACCCACTTGGTGAAGAAGGTGTTCTGCAGCTCGCGCTGAGAACGGGACTTCTCCGGGCAGGGGATGCAGGCTGTGACTTTGAAGAGGCGCATGGGGAGATCCTTAAGAGTGCCGAAGGCAGGGATCAGTTACCCAGGCCGGAGCTGATGTAGTCGAAGTACACGCCCATTTCACGGCCGGCGTCGGGACCCACCAGGGAGGCGGTGACTTCCTTCATGGCCTGGATGGACTGCACGGTGGCACCGATGGGCACGCCCAGGGAGTTGTAGGTCTCCTTGAGGCCGTTCAGGACACGCTCGTCGAGGATCGAGGTGTCGCCGGCCAGCATGGCGTAGGTGGCGTAGCGCAGGTAGTAGTCCAGGTCGCGGATGCAGGCTGCATAGCGACGGCAGGTGTACATGTTGCCGCCGGGACGGGTGATGTCCGAGTACAGCAGCGACTTGGCCACGGCTTCCTTGATGATCGCGGAAGCATTGGCGCTGATGGTGGCAGCGGCGCGAACGCGCAGCTCACCGGAAGCGAAGTACTGCTCCAGACGGCCCATCGAGGAGCTGTCCAGGTACAGGCCCTGAACGTCGGCCTGGTTGATGACGTTGGTGATTGCGTCTTGCATGGAACCTGTTCGAAGAGGCGGTGATCAGAGGGGAAGCAACCTCAGGAGAGGGCGCCGACGACGTAGTCGAAATAGAAGCCAGCCTCTTCGGCATCAGCACCGGTGAGCAGGCCCATGGCAGCGTTCTTCATTTCGCGCACGGCCTCAGCCATGGCTTCCAGAGGAGTGCCGAGGGAGCGATACATCTCCTTGGCCCCGATGATGCCGATCTCTTCGATCGGGGTCACATCGCCGGCGATGATCCCGTAGGTCACCAGGCGCAGGTAGTAGTCCATGTCCCGCAGGCAGGAGGCGGTCATCTCCTCGCCGTAGGCGTTGCCGCCGGGGGAGATCACGTCGGGACGCTTCTGGAACAGGGCGCCGCCTGCAGTCTTGACGATGCGCTCACGGCTTTCGCTCAGGACCTGGGCAACGCGGAGACGGCGCTGGCCGCCACTCACGAATGCCTTGATCTGGTCGAGTTCGCCAGGGCTGAGGTAGCGGGCTTCGGCGTCCGCGTTGATGATCGAGTTGGAGACGATGCTCATGCAGTTCTGCCTCGAAACAAGCGGTCGCCTGAACGGTGACCGATATCCGGTGGGTAAGGGGAGGTTTCCAGGTCACCGCAGCGCAGTGGCCTGCGCAGTGGCTTACTGAAGGTGGCGACAGCATTGCTGCGCGCCGAGTCATTCTGTGCCAGCACCGCACGGCTCCCTGGATGCCGGTAACAGTTCTTCACGGCGATCTGGATCGCTCAAAAGCCTTGCCTCAACTGGCTTTAGCTCCTGTGAAGAATAAGCTTGATCTGAGGCGATTGTTAACAATCAAATGCTGTTGTGTGCTCGCTTGATTGTCTGTCACGTTGCGTAATCCTTCGGTTTCTTAACAAGAAACCCCGCCATGGAAAAACCCCGGCTTTTCAGGGCCGGGGTTGAGGTGGGTTCGGCGGTTTGGCCTCGGGGTGCTCGCTAGAGCCCTCGGGAGCTCAGTTGCCGACTGGGTTGAGACCTGCGTTCCCGCCGTAGAGGGCGGCGGTCCGATTCACTGTGGTCAGGGGAATGCCATCGCTGGTGGCCATGCCCTTGAGGTAGGGAACGGTGTCCCGCCCGAAGCTGCCGGCGTACTCGGGGCTGTTGAGCACCCCTTCGATGGCGGTGCGCAGGCCCTTCTCGCAACGGGTCGCCAGGAAACGGCTGGTTTCCTCAGGCTGGGCAGCGCGTCCCAGCAGGGCGATGTGGGCGGCGGCGGCAGCCTTGAAGGGGGCCATCCGATTCAGGCGTCGTGTGAACAGGTCGCTCCCTGCCACACGGCCGACGAATTCCGCAACACAGAGGCGCCCGTTGCGCAGTTGTGATTCGGCATCACCCAGCTGCTCGGAAGCCAGAGGCTGGCGGCCCAGCAGTTGGCGATACACCGCTTCGATCGCTTCGGTTGCCTCGGCGCTGCTCGGCTGCATCGACAGCTTGACGGCTGTGCCCAGGCTCTTCCGCTTGGCAAAGCCCTGCAGGGAGGAGGGGCGAAGGGCCTTGGCCATCGCCGCACCAGGCTGCTGGGCATTGACGGATGCCCCGCCGCTGGAAATCGCGGCATTCCAGCCACCACCCAGCAGGGTGCGCACGGGGGCCGGTGCAGACGGGGCCGCCTGGAAGCTGGTGGTGCCGGCGGCTGTCCAGGTGGGAGCTGCGCCACCCCCGGGTTGCCAGCGGGGAGCACTCCAGCGGCGCTCCGGTGCCGGACGGGTCTGGACCGATCCGGGACCTGCGTTGGGACCGCTCTGGCTGGGGGCAAGGGTCTCGCCGCCCGTGAGGGTGGCGCTCCAGCCGCCGCGGATCACACCGGTGCGACCGGGCAGGTTGCGTTGGGTCAGGGAGCCTGAGCCGCGGAAATCGGCAGGGGGGGTGACCTCGGGGCGGATCTTCGGGGTGATGTCGGCGTAGGCGGCCGCATTGAAGGCCCGCTTCAGCGATGGCACCCGACGGGTGTTGAGGTCGTTCGGGGTGATGAAGCGTTCGTAGGGAACGGTGTCCTCGCCGAAGCTCTCGTTGTACTCGGGGCTGTTGAGCATGGCGTCAACGACGCCATAGAAGCCCTTGCGAGCAGCCACATCGAAGTAGCTATCGATCTCCCAGCGGCCGAAGGTGGGACGACCAAGGATGCGCCGGTGCATCACCTCAATGGCCTTACAGATGTAGAGGCCACTCCAGTAACGGCGGCGGAAGGCATCGCTGCGGGCGACCTGACGGATGAACTCCCGCAGGCTCAGGTCCCCGTTCTCCAGCTTGATCTCTTCGACCTTGTTGTGCTCACCGGCGTAGCCGGTGTTGCCGAGGATCTGGACGTAGACGGCGCGGATCACCGCCTGGGTGCTGGCCTCGGTGTTCCGGATGCTGGGCTGACCGCCGCGACGGGGAACGGAGTTGCCACCGGTGGCGATCTGCTGCAGGCGGACCACCTTGGGGCCGGCCTTGCGGGGGGTGGAGGCGCGGAACTGGGGGCTGTTCATCTGCCCCGGCTGGCGCATGCCATTGCCCACCAGGATGCGACGGGTGTCGTAGCTGAGGGGGGCCGGACGGGTGGCCACGTTGGCGGTCCCCGACGGGAAGATCGCGCCGTAGTTCAGACCCAGGGGGTCGTTGCCGCCGCCGTAGGGATGCTGGTCGGCGTAGGGCTGCCGGTAGCTGGCGTAAAGGGTGACGTACTGGGGTGCCCCTTCAAACGGTGCACTGAAACGGAACAGCTTGCGGTTGGAACCCCAGCCAGCGCTCTCTTGAGCCTCTTCACCGATGTCCCGCAGGTAGGGAACCGTTTCCTCCCCAAACACCTGGGCGTATTCCATGGTGTTGATCAAGGAATCCACCAGACCGTTCAGGCCCTGGGCCGAAACGATGTCGAAGTAGCGGGTGAACTCTTCACGGGAGCTGATGCCCCGGCCCAGGAAGTGGCGGAAGGCCAGTTCGACGGCCCGGCTATTGGAGAAGCGTCCGTAGAACTGCTGGCGGTACTCCTTGCTGTGGCCGAGGGCGCGGATGAACTCGCGCATGGAGATGTCGCCCTGGCGCACCTGGGTGGCTTCCACCGGGCACGGTTCCTGGCTGTAAGCCTTGGCGATGTCGCGCTCGAACACCTGGCGGTAGGCAGCCCGCACCACCTCTGCCTTCTGGGCCCCGCTCATGCCGGGCTTCATGTTGTAGCGAAGGGCCTTGCCCTGGGCCGCCAGGGCATAGATGGCGGGCAGCTGCAGGCCCTGGTTCTCGGGGCTGCCGAGGCGCTGCCGCGCAGACGGGGTGGGAACGGCCAGCTCTTCGAGCAGGACGTTGAAGCTTTCGATCACCAGAGCGCGGGCCTCGGGGAGGTCCTTGAGGAGCTCCGCTGCGCCGGCCCGCATCTCCTGAAGGGCCACGTTGGTGGCGGCCAGGGAGCAGCCCTTTTCAAGGACATCGCGCAGGCCGCGGGTGTTGACCCGCAGGATGCTCGGATCACCCGAGACCACGGCGTAGCCCACGTATCGCAGGAACCAGGCCAGGTCGCGGATGGATTTCTTCATCCGGTCGGTCCCATAGACCGCCACGGAGATGGGGGAGAAGCCAGTGGGGAGCACCACGCGCACGTCCGCGTCGCCACCGGCACCTTCCAGCAATCGGGTGAAGGCGTTGCCCCGCTTCACGGTGCCGCTGGCTCCCGCAAAGGTCTCGATGGAGCGTTGGAAGGCGGCCTGGTCTGCCGCCAGAGGCGTCTCGGAACCTGCCGCTACGGGGTTCAGCGGGGCATCGAGGTACGAGAGGGGGGTGCCGCCGGCAAAGATCCGGTTCGCGGCCCTCGCCACGATCACTTCGGCATTGGCTGAGAGCCGACGGGCGGCTTCAACCCGCAGCTGACCGCTTTGGAAAAACGTGGTCAGGTTGCTGAGCTCTCCTCCATCGGGGAAGCGGTCCTGCTGTTCCGCCTGGCGGACGCTGGAGAGCGGCAGGGTGTCGTAGCGCTGAGGAGCAACCCTGCTGCTGCCGCTGCTGGCGGTCACAGTCATGGACGAGAGCGAACCTGGCCAAGGCACGTTACGGCTGGCCCTCTGGCCTCCAGGCAGGCCATGAACAAATGTTTGCAGCCCGTTGCGGGATCCCGCTGGGCCTGGGGACGGGACATGAAATGCTCGCCCTGCGCGGACGCCTTCTCCGACCCGTCCAGAGCCCATGACCCAGGCCCCAGCTGACGCAGCCACCCCGGTGGTGAGCGACTTTTACGACCGCTTCCCCTATCCAGGTGATCCGCTCCAGGACGGCCCACCGCCTGGATACAACTGGCGCTGGTGTGTGGATGCCGCCTACGCGGCCTGCACCGGGGCGCTGCCCCCCCAGCGCCCCGACGGGCAACCGCTTCGGATCCTGGATGCGGGCTGCGGCACGGGCGTCAGCACCGACTACCTCGCCCATCTCAACCCGGGCGCTGAGATCCTGGCGGTGGATATCTCTCCTGGAACCCTGGAGGTCGCCCGGGAGCGGCTCCGGCGTTCAGGGGCCCATGACCAGGCCCAGGTGCGGATTGAAAACCGCAGCCTCCTGGACCTGGAAGGAGAGGGGCCTTTTGACTACATCAATTCCGTCGGGGTTCTCCACCATCTGAGGGAGCCGGAAGCGGGTCTACGCGCCCTCGCCAAGCTGCTTAAGCCCGGGGCCCTGCTGCATCTGTTCCTCTATGCCGACGGGGGCCGCTGGGAGATCCATCGAACCCAAAGGGCCCTGACGGCCATGGGGGTTGGGACCGGAGCCGAGGGCCTGAAGCTCGGGCGGGAGCTGTTTGCACGCCTGCCCGAGCACAACCGGCTGCGGCGACACCACGAACAGCGTTGGGCCATCGACTGCGCCGCTGACGCCAACTTTGCGGACATGTATCTGCATCCCCAGGAGACGAGTTACAACCTCGAGCGCCTGATGGCTTTTGTGGCAGCCGCCGATCTGGAGTTCGCCGGCTTCTCGAATCCAGAGGTCTGGGACCCGGCTCGTCTCCTGCAGGGCGAATTGCTCGACCGGGCCCGCGCTCTGCCCGATCGGGAGCAATGGGGCCTGGTGGAGGATCTGGACCCGGATATCAGTCACTTTGAGTTTTTCCTGAGCCAGGGACCGCTCAGGGCTCAGAACTGGGACGACGACGGGGACCTGCTGGGGGCAAGCGGCTGCCGCAACCGCTGCCTCTGGGGCTGGCCCGGGCGGGCCCTGCTTGATTCCGACATGGCCCCCCTGGATCTGAGCGCCGAGGGACTCACGCTGTTGGAAGCCCTGGAACAGGCCCCTGAAGGGACGCCCCTGGCAGGGCTGGGCCTGGATTGGCCTGGGCCGCAAATCGCAGCTGTGGCCCGTGAACTGCTGAGACAGCGCGTGCTTCTGCTCCAGCCCGGTTCCGGTGGGCGTGCGTGATAGATTCCGCGCGCCTTTTCAGAGCAAAGGCACCCCTGTTGGCCATTCCTCCAATCCAGTCCGATTCGACCGTCCCTTCCGGGGGCGTGAACGATCAGACGGAGGTTTCAAGCCAGCTGCCGGCGTCCCCCGCTCTGGAACCTCAGTCGCCTGACGGCACCGTTGTTTCTGAGATCCCCGTGGTCTCAGTCGGCGAGCCTGACCTGGGTGATTTCGAGAGGCTTCAGCGTCGCCTGATCGTGGCCACCCTGCTGGTTTCCGCCATTGCGGTTCCCATCACGGCCTTGGTCTACGACCTTCACATCGCCAGCAGCCTGTTGGTCGGTGGTCTGTCCGGCGCCCTCTATCTGCGGCTTCTCGCTCGCAGCGTGGGCAAACTCGGCAACGGCACCAAGAAGGTCGGAAAGCTGCAGCTCCTCGTTCCTGTGGTGCTTGTTCTGGCCGCAGCTCGTCTGCCCCAGCTCGAGGTCCTGCCGGCCCTGCTCGGCTTTCTCCTCTACAAGCCTGCGGTGATTCTTCAGGCCCTCACTGATCGGTGAGCGCCTCTCCCCTCCAACGTCGCTGACGCGACACCGAACGTCGACCCGATGGGTTCCTTGCCACTCGTTCTTCCCTTTGCCGAACTGGAGGTGGGTCAACACCTCTATTGGCAACTTGGGAACCTCAAGATTCACGGCCAGGTGTTTCTGAGCTCCTGGGTTGTGATCGGCGCCCTGCTCGCCCTTGTCGTGGTGGGCACCCGCAAGATGGAGCGTGATCCTCGCGGTGTCCAGAACCTCCTGGAATTCCTCTGGGATTACATCCGCGACATGGCTCGCGAGCAGATCGGCGAGAAGGCCTATCGCGATTGGCTTCCGTTCATCGGCACCCTCTTCCTGTTCATCTTTGTGAGCAACTGGGGCGGCGCTCTGGTGCCCTGGAAGCTGATTCATCTGCCCAGTGGCGAGCTTGGTGCTCCGACCGCTGATATCAACACCACCGTTGCCCTGGCGCTGCTGGTGTCCCTGGCCTACTTCTATGCAGGCCTGAGCCGGAAGGGCTTCCGCTACTTCGAGTACTACGTGGAGCCGACTCCGATCATGCTCCCGTTCAAGATCGTTGAGGACTTCACCAAGCCCCTCTCGCTCTCCTTCCGTCTGTTCGGAAACATCCTTGCCGACGAACTCGTCGTTGCAGTGCTGGCCTTCCTCGTGCCTCTCGTGTTCCCTCGATTCTCAGCTGATTTTTCTGGACAGGTATGCGCCCCCACGGTGCTGCTGTGTCGTAATTGCGTGCATCGAGGGGATGGTTAGCGTGCCA
>JAURGL010000090.1 GCA_030833825.1 Vulcanococcus sp. SFB_649D_100_25
GCGAACTGGATCGCCATCTGTTCGCCGAGGGGAATCACCACCACATCTGGCAGCGGATGGGGGCCCATGTCACCAGCCTCAACGGTGTTTCCGGGGCGATGTTCTGCCTGTGGGCTCCCAACGCCCGCAGCGTGTCGATCCTTGGCAACTTCAACGGTTGGGATGGCCGTCTTCACCCGATGCAATCGCGCCTCGGCGGTTGTTGGGAGCTCTTCATTCCCGGTCTGCAGCCAGGAGAGATCTACAAATACGAAATCCGCACCCAGGCCGGGCACTGCTACCAGAAGGCCGATCCCTACGGCTTCCGCCATGAGGTGCGGCCCAACCACGGGTCCATCGTCGAACCCTTAGGCGCCTTCCCCTGGTCTGATCGCCCCTGGATGGAGGAGCGGGACAACCGCAACCCTCTGGATCAACCGATCTCGGTCTATGAGATGCACCTGGGCAGCTGGATGCATGCCAGTGCCGATGAACCGTTCATCGAGGCAGACGGCACCGCCAGGCCTCCGGTACCCGCCGCCGACCTCAAGCCAGGCGCCCGCCTGCTGACCTACGCCGAGCTGGCTGATCGCGTCATCCCCTACGTCAAGGCGCGGGGCTTCACGCACATCGAATTGATGCCCATCTCGGAGCATCCCTTCGACGGCTCCTGGGGCTATCAGGTCACCGGTTGGTATGCCCCCACCAGCCGCTTCGGCAAGCCCGATGAATTCCGGGCCTTTGTCGATCGCTGCCATAGCGAGGGCATTGGGGTGATCCTCGACTGGGTGCCGGGGCACTTCCCGAAAGATGCCCATGGCTTGGCGTTCTTCGATGGGGCGCACCTCTATGAGCACGCCGACCCGCGCATCGGCGAGCACAAGGAGTGGGGCACGCTGATCTTCAACTACAGCCGCAATGAGGTGCGCAACTTCTTGGTTGCCAACCTCGTCTTTTGGTTTGAGCAGTTCCACATCGATGGCATCCGCGTCGATGCGGTGGCCTCAATGCTGTATCGGGATTACCTGCGCCCGGATGGGGAGTGGATCCCCAACGAGCACGGCGGCCGTGAGAACACCGAAGCGGTGCAGTTCCTGCAGCAGGCGAACCATGTGCTGTTCCAGCACTTCCCTGGCGCCCTCTCGATCGCAGAGGAATCCACCACCTGGCCCATGGTGACCAAGCCCACGGACATGGGCGGCCTGGGCTTCAACCTCAAATGGAACATGGGGTGGATGCACGACATGCTCGATTACTTCGAGCTCGACCCCTGGTTCCGGCAGTTCCACCAGAACAACGTCACCTTCTCGATCTGGTACGCCTATACCGAGAATTTCATGCTCGCCCTGAGCCACGACGAAGTGGTGCACGGCAAGAGCAACCTTCTCCACAAGATGCCAGGTGATGACTGGCAGAAGTTCGCCAATGTGCGCGCCCTGCTGGCCTACATGTGGACCCACCCCGGCAAGAAGACCATCTTCATGGGGATGGAATTCGGGCAACGGTCCGAGTGGAACGTCTGGGGCGACCTGCAGTGGGACCTGCTGCAGTACGAACCCCACCTGGGCCTGCAGCGCCTGGTGGACGACCTCAACGTCTTCTACAAAGCAGAACCTGCCCTCTGGCGAGACGATTTCGAGGAATTCGGCTTCCAGTGGATCGACTGCAATGACAATCGCCACTCGGTGATCAGCTTCATGCGCCGGGAGAGCACCACGGGTCGCTGGCTGGTGGTGGTGGCCAACTTCACCCCCCAAAGCCACTCCCACTACCGGATCGGGGTCCCCCTTGAGGGCTTTTACAGCGAGGTCCTCAACACCGATGCCGAGCGGTACGGGGGCAGCAACCTCGGCAACCTGGGCGGCAAGTTCACCGATGAGTGGGGCATCCACGGCTACGAGCATTCCCTCGATCTGTGCCTGCCTCCCCTGTCGGTGTTGGTGCTCCAGCGGGATGAGAAGCGCAGCCAGGAACGGGATGCTGAAGTTCGTGACGAAGCGCCGGAGACCGGTGCCTGGACGGCCGCGATCGGGAACTCCTTCGGGTAGGTTCGCGCTTCGCGTCCCCATCGCCCATGACCGAAACCGCCCCCCTGCTGCTGCGCGCCGCCCGAGGTGAGCAGGTGGAGCGGCCTCCGGTCTGGATGATGCGCCAGGCCGGTCGGTACATGAAGGTCTACCGCGATCTGCGGGACCGCCACCCCGGCTTCCGTGAACGCTCAGAGAACCCTGATCTCTCGTTTGAGATCTCGATGCAGCCCTTTGAGGCCTTCAAGCCCGACGGCGTCATCCTCTTCTCCGACATCCTCACGCCCCTGCCGGGGATGGGGATCAACTTCGACATCGTCGAGAGCAAGGGTCCCCTGATCCACGACCCGATCCGCAACCTGTCCCAGGTGGAAGCGCTGCGTCCGCTCAACCCGGCCGAGAGCATGCCCTTTGTCGGTGAGGTGTTGACCCGCCTGCGCAGCGCCGTGGGCAACCAGGCCGCCGTGCTCGGCTTTGTGGGTGCTCCCTGGACCCTGGCCGCCTACGTGGTCGAAGGGAAGAGCAGCAAGAACTATGCGGTGATCAAGGCGATGGCCTTCCGCGAGCCAGAACTGCTGCACAAACTGCTCGACCATTTCGCTGAGTCGATCGCTGCCTACCTGCGTTACCAGATCGATTCCGGCGCCCAAGTGGTGCAGATGTTCGATTCTTGGGCCGGTCAGCTCAGCCCAGCTGACTACGACACCTTTGCAGCGCCTTACCAGAAAAAGGTTGTGGATCTGGTGAAGCAGACCCACCCCGACACCCCCTTCATCCTCTACATCTCCGGCAGTGCCGGCGTGATCGAACGGATGGCCCGCACCGGCGTTGACATCGTGTCCCTGGACTGGACCGTGGACATGGCGGAAGGGCTGGCCCGCCTGCCCGAGCACGTGGGTGTCCAGGGGAACGTGGATCCCGGTCTGCTCTTCGGCAGCCACAAGGCCATCCAGGAGCGCATTGACGACACCGTGCGCAAGGCCCGCGGCCGCAAGCACATCCTCAACCTTGGCCACGGCATCCTGCCCGGCACCCCAGAGGAGAACGGCCAGTTCTTCTTTGAGGCCGGCAAGAGCGTGATGGAGCGCATCGGAGCGGCAGCTTGAGTTCGGCGCCGGCACGGATCCTGATCACAGGGGCCAGCGGCTGCGTTGGTCAGCACATTGCCGATCTGCTGTACCGGGAATCCGATGCCGAGCTTCTGCTTTGGCTGCGGGATCCCAGCAAACTGACGGCTGTTCCGGCGCAGGATCCGCGCATCACCCTGCTGGTGGGCGACCTGAGAGATGTTGATCCGCACCGCGGTCAGATCGCCTCAGCCACCCGGATCATTCACACCGCCACCGCCTGGGGGGATCCCGAGCGGGCCCAGCAGGTCAACGTTGTCGCCGTGAAGGAGATGCTGGCGGCCACCAATCCAGCCGTGCTGGAGCAGGTGGTGTACTTCTCCACAGCCAGCATCCTCAACCGCAATCTGGAACTCCTGCAGGAAGCACTGCCCTACGGGACCGAATACATCCAGACCAAGGCCCAGTGCCTGCAGCAACTGGAGCAGCATCCCCTGGCGGAGCGCATCGTTGCCGTCTTCCCCACCCTGGTGTTCGGAGGGCGGGTGGATGGGGGCGGGCGCTTCCCCACCAGCTACCTCACGGCGGGCCTCAAAGAGGGTGCCCGTTGGCTGTGGCTCGCGAAGTGGTTGAGGGCTGATGCCTCCTTCCATTTCATTCACGCCGCCGACATTGCCCGGGTGTGCGTGCATCTCGCCACCCATCCCCACCAGGCCAACCCAGAAGTTGGACAGGGTTCGGTGCGTCGCCTAGTGCTGGGTCAGCCGGCCGTCACGGTGAATGAGACGGTGAAGCGCCTCTGCCGCTGGAGACGGGGTTGGTACCCACCGATCGGACTGGATCTCAAGGGCTGGCTCATCGAGGGGCTGATCAAGCTGCTGCACATCGAGGTCAACGCCTGGGATCGCTTCTCCATTCGGCAGCGGCATTTCGTGCACGAGCCCATCAGTCCACCCGAACGCTTCGGGCTGGTCAGCCATGCACCGACCCTGGAAGCGGTGTTTGAAGACGCCGGCCTGCCACACCGCGGCTGATCGAAGTCCTGATCACAACAGGAGGTTTCAAATGTTGCGAACCTCTGCAGCAAGCAGCACAGAGGTCGCATCGGCCCCTTAATTTGTTCAGGTTGCACGAGCTCCAATGCGCCGTCTTCTTTCCCTGATTGCCCTTTGCCTGGCGCTGGTGCTGGGTGCCACCCCCAGCTTCGCCGCTGATGCCGACCACGGCGCTCAGATCTTCTCCGCCAACTGCGCCGCTTGCCACATGGGTGGCGGCAACGTGGTGAACGCCGAGCGCACCCTCAAGAAAGAGGCCCTCGAGTCCTACCTGGCCAACTACAGCGCTGGCCACGAGGAAGCCATCCAGTACCAAGTCACCAACGGCAAGAACGCCATGCCCGCCTTCGGCGGCAAGCTCAGCAGCGGCGACATCGCCGACGTGGCTGCCTACGTGGAGTCCATGAGCCAGAAAGGCTGGGCCTGATCAGTCCCCGTCGATTCAGCAGGCCGCCCCAAGGGGCGGCTTTTTTTTGGCTTGCCAAGGGCAGCAGGAGTGGTCATGGTGACCCTGCGGCGCAGCGGAATGGCGATGCCTGATCCAAGCCCAAGCGGCAACAAACGGACCGAGGCCGTCGTGGCCTTTCTCAAACGCGCCACCTTGCCAGCGATCCAGCCGTTGCGATCCGGCGAAGACAATCAGGAACGCTCAAGTGAGCGGCGCTTGGACAACACCGCCAGATAAAGCTCCTCATCCACCTCACGGATGTCGTATTCGCTGGGAAGGGATCCATGGAGGTGGCGGTGAACCACCATCCAGCAATTGCGCTCCGGATCCCTGGCAGAACCGTCAAACGCAAACGATTCCTGTGCCAATTGCTCTACCAAGGCTTCCGTCATCTCCGCAGGCCTACGCCACACTGGGCTCAACTGTTCAGGCCATGATGCCTGCCGCGAAGGTCTGTCTGTCACTGCTGCTGTTCGGCCCAGTTCTGGGGGCGCTGTTCCCCACAGGGACGGCGGCGCAGAACGTCTCACCCCTTGAGCTCATCAAGGGTGGCGGCACACCGGCGGCCATTGATGGGGACATGGGCGTGACCAACTGGGCCAGTGCCAACAGCTGCAGGCTGTTGGTGAAACCGAGCGAAGCCGCCACGCAACCACTCCGCATCAGCCCATCGGACGTGGCTGGCAAAAACAGACTGGGCTGCCTCTCTCCCAACGATGCGATCTATGGGAGCAATGGCTGTCCGTCGAAACTGTGCGGCGGCACTAGCGGGGTCGTGCCCCTCAGGTAACAACTGCGGCCAGGCCGTCCAACCATCGCCAGACTGACAGGCAGGATCCCTGTCGACGACGTGTTCACCATGGTTCTGCGCCGTGTCTTTCTCGCCGCTGCCGCTGCCCTTCTCTGCAGCGCCCCGGTGCTGGCCCAGGTGAGTGCGGCCACGGTTCGCGCCCTCAATCTGGCGCGGAACTGGGCCATCGATAACAACGGTGGCCTTTCGGTCTATGTGCCGGCTGCGTGCATGTTCAACACCGGCGATGCTGGTGACTCCTGCCTGGTGCAGCGGGATAACCAGGGTTATCGCTACAAGTTCCTGGGGGGAGCTCCGGGATGGCAACAGACCGGTCTGGCTCCGACCCAGGAAACGGAGCTGCTGATCTCCAGTGATGGCCGCAGGGTTGTGTCGGTCATCTACAACGGCAGCCCCCGCTGAGGCGTAGAAACCGATCGTTCTGATCGGGCCTCACAACCTGTAGGGGGAGGACCGAATGGATTGATTCGGTTCTCCGCTCCCTTGCTTCCAAGCAGCGGCCATACGGTTTTGGCAACCACCCCCTGAGGGAGGAGCACCATGCATCCCACCGCAGAACTGTTCACCGAAAAAGCCTGGTCAGCTGTCGTTGCAGCCCAGCAGCTGGCTCAGCAGCGGCGCCAGCAGCAGATGGAAAGCGAGCATCTGTTCGCAGCCCTCTTGGCACAACAAGGGCTGGCGGGGCGGATCCTTGAAAAGGCCGGTGTGGATGTAGGCACCCTCAGCCAGAAGCTGGAGGCGTACATCGCAGGCCAGCCTTCCCTGAGCGCCCCACCTGACAACGTCTATCTGGGCAAGGGGCTCAACAGCGTTCTCGATCAGGCTGATCAGCTCAAGGGGTCCTACGGGGACAGCTATATCGCCATCGAGCACCTGCTGCTGGCCCTGGCGATCGATGATCGCTGCGGCAAGCAATTGCTCTCCCAGGCTGGCACCGATGCCGCCAAGCTCAAAGACGCCGTGCAGGCGATCCGTGGATCCCAGAGCGTGACCGACCAGAACCCAGAAGGCACCTACGAATCCCTCGAGAAATACGGGCGCGACCTGACCCAGGCCGCCCGCGACGGGAAGCTCGATCCGGTGATTGGCCGCGATGAGGAGATCCGCCGCACCATCCAGATCCTCAGCCGCCGCACCAAGAACAACCCTGTGCTGATCGGCGAACCCGGCGTCGGCAAAACAGCAATCGTGGAGGGCCTCGCCCAGAGGATCGTCAATGGCGACGTGCCGCAGGCGTTGCAGAACAGGCAGCTCATCGCCCTCGACATGGGGGCCCTGATTGCCGGTGCCAAGTACCGCGGTGAGTTTGAGGAACGCCTCAAGGCCGTGCTGAAGGAGGTGACCGCCTCCGAAGGCCAGATCGTCCTGTTCATTGATGAGATCCACACCGTGGTGGGTGCCGGGGCCAGCGGCGGCGCCATGGATGCCAGCAACCTGCTCAAGCCGATGCTGGCCCGTGGTGAGCTGCGCTGCATCGG
>JAURGL010000091.1 GCA_030833825.1 Vulcanococcus sp. SFB_649D_100_25
GGCCGATTCTGCTGACGGCCATCTCGTCTCTGGCTGGCTTTCTACCCCTGTTGCTGGCCAGCGGCAGCAGTGCCAGCAGTCGGATCAGCATTGGCACCGTGGTGTTTTTCGGCCTGCTGGTGGCCACCCTGCTGAGTCTGTTCGTGGTGCCCAGCGCCTACCGCCTGCTCAAGGGCTGGGAGATGGGACTGCGCTCTAGAGGGCAGCATGGCTAGGCGCACCCTCCCCGCCCAGGCCGTGATCGTGCTTCGACACTGGAGCTGGCTGGCCCTGGCTGGGCTTCTCGGCTGCAGCGCCGGGCGAGACAAACCCACCCCGAGGGTGGTGGCGGCGACACCCCAAACGGAGGTGTTCGTGCAGAGCATCGATACGGTGAGCACCCTGGAAGCCACCGATGAAATCGAGCTGGCAGCCCAGGCCGGTGGCCGGGTGCAGCGGGTCCTGGTGCGAGCCGGCGACAGCGTGAAGCCCCAACAGCTGCTGCTGGTGCTCGATCAAGCCCAGCTGTCGGCCGATGTGACAGCCCTGCGGGCCCAGAGTGAAGCTGACCGGCTGGCCCATCAACGCTTTGACGGTCTGGTGCGGCAGGGAGCGGCAACGGCCCTGCAGAGGGACGAATACAAAGCCAAGGCCATCGGCTCGAAACAGGCCCTGGCCGCCAAGTTGGCGGACCTCTCCTACAAGGACCTGAGGGCCCCGATCGCTGGGATCATCAGCGATCTCTCGGTGAAACCCGGGGATCTGATTCAGGCCGGTACGCCCTTCAGCCGGATCATCCGCAACGAGACCCTGCAGGCCCGCATTGATGTGCCGGCCAGTCAGGCCAACCGACTAGCCCCGGGACAGCTGGTCCAGCTCCTCGATGGCCAGGGCCAGCGGCCGATCGCGAAAGGGCGGATCGTGACGATCGATCCGAACGTGAATCCCAGCAGCCAGACCCTGCTGGCGAAAGCAACGATCAACAACCCCAATGGACAGCTGCGGGATGGGCAGCGGCTCCGCACCCGCCTGCTCGTGGGTGCCAAGCGGCAACTCTCGGTGCCGTTCGAGGCGGTCAGCCGGCAGTTCGGGCAGACCTTCGTCTACGTGGTCGGTTCACCCAGCCAGCTCAAGAAAGATCCCGGTAAGGCCAATCTCCAACTTCCCCCCAACAGCCTGGTGGCCCTGCAGCGCAGCGTGACCCTCGGCCCGCTGCAAGGTGATCACTACCCGGTCCTCAAGGGACTCTCCAGTTCCGATCGGGTGATCGTCTCCAACACCCTGGGGCTACGCCACGGCATGCCGATTCGCCTGAGCCCGGGCGGGAAACAGCCCTAGGGGCAGCCCATCACTCCCGACGGGGCGCCCCACGGCGCTGGGCCAACACCTGCTGCACCTGCCGCCAGCTCACCCCGTGATGGGCCAGGGCCACCTGCAGGTGAAAGACGATGTCGGCCGCTTCGCCGGCCATCTCCTCAGGGTTGTTGTCCTTGCACGCCATCACGAATTCGGCGCTCTCCTCACCGATCTTTTTGAGGATGCGGTTGTCTCCACCCTCCAGCAACTTGTTGGTGTAGCTGCCCGGCTCCGGCTGATCGCGACGTCCTTCGATCACCCGCATCAGCTCAGTGCAGACATCCGCGGGGGGAGGCAACGCCGCCGCGCCCCCAGCACTGGGGGACGGCCCATCGTCGTAGAAGCAGCTGCGGGCCCCGGTGTGGCAGGCCACATCGCCGCTCTGCTCGATCGTGAGCAGCAACACATCGGCATCGCAGTCGTAGCGGAGGCCCCGCAGGATCTGGGTGTGCCCACTGGTGGCCCCCTTGTGCCACAGCTCCTGACGGGAGCGACTCCAGTAATGCACCTCACCGCTGGCCAGGGTGCGCTCAATCGCTTCCTGGTTCATCCAGGCCACCATCAGCACAGCCCCATCGAGCCAGTCCTGGGCCACGGCGGGGATCAAACCGGCCTCGTTAAAACGAAGGGAACGGATCAAGGCTGGATCGGGGGGCTGAAATGATGCCTGCAAGGGCCTTCATCGATCTGCACCGATCCTCCCGCACCCTCCACCAGGCATGACAGCCGCTTACACCTGCAGCAAGACCTTCAGCGGCTACCCCTGCTGTCATCGGCAATGGAGGCATCCCGGACACTGCCGCTTCGTGCACGGCTACAGCCGCAGTTTCAGCGTCTGGTTCCAGTCAAAGAGCCTGGATCAAAACGGCTTTGTGGTGGATTTCTCCAGCCTGGCGGCCCTGGAAGCGCGTCTGGCTGAACAGTTTGACCACACCTTTTTGGTGAATGCCGACGACCCCCTTCTGGAGCAGTGGCAGGGGCTGCATGAGCAGGGCGCCCTGGATTTGAGGGTGATGCGCAATGTGGGCATGGAAGCCAGTGCCGAGCTGGTGTGGGGCTGGGCCAATGACCTCCTTCAGGCCCGCGATGGGGGCCGCAGCTGCTGCTGGAAGGTGGAAGCCCGGGAAAACGAGAAAAACGCCGCCTGCTTCGAAGCGGTGCCGCAGTGGTTCGAAGCCCCCTGAGCAGTTGAGTCCCTGCAGGCCCCTGGTTCGGCGGGGAAATTGACCTAGGTTCGCGCCACCTCCGGCTCCGCTCGCCCGGCCATGCAACGACGCCAGTGGGCCACCTTGGTCCTCGCCACCTTGATGGATGGGGCAAGCCTGGCCAATCCCGTGCCAGCCCTGTACGCCACCAAGGCCGAGGCCGAAGCAGCCGCCAAACGCCACTTCCACTGCACCGGAGCCCACCCGATGGGGCAGCAGTGGATGCCCTGCGCCAAGCACGGAGAAGCTGACTCCCACTCCGGCACGGGGCACTGAGAACCAAGATGAGCAGCTGCGGAGAAGCACCGAAACTCGTTTCGGTTGGGATTGCCCCCCTCGGAATCATCTCGATCGGGGTGGTCCCGATGGGGGTGGTGAGCATCGGGGTGGTGCCGATGGGGGTGCTCAGCCTTGGTGTGGTGGGCATGGGCGTGGTCAACGCCTGCGTTGTGGGCATGGGGGTGCTGGTGGCCGGCGTCCACGCCATGGGGATCTGGCAGTTTCCGCTTGGCGGGGCGCCGTCAGCCCGAAGCCACCACGCCCCGCCTGCGGCCCTGATGGCCTACCCCAGCAAGAGCGAGGCCCTCGCGAAAGCCCGTGAGATCGGCTGCAGCGGAGCCCATCCCATGGGATCACGCTGGATGCCTTGCGCCGAACATCCCCACTGAGTCCCAAAACGGTCGCATAGGCGACACCTGGGTCTCAGGGGTCATAACTTAAGATTCGCTTCCAATTTCCTTTGCGGAAGCTGTCTTGCCGGTAGCCCTCCTGGTTCCAGCCCTCCAACTGCTCAATCCGATGGCAGGGGTGGTCACCCAGGACGTCCGCGTGGGACATCCGGCCATCGACATCGCCTGCACGGTGGGCACCCCGGTGCATGCAGCCCACGACGGCGTCGGACGGGTGGAGCGCAGCTACACCCACGGGATCACCTTTGTATTGGCGGGCGGGGACGGCCTGGAGACCAGCTACAGCCATCTCAACAGCGCCAAGGCCGCCGGCAACTACAGCCGGGGCGACGTGATCGGCACCTGCGGGAACACGGGGATCTGGAGCAGTGGCCCCCACCTGCACTTCGAAAGCAACCGCACGGAACTGCTGAGCAACCTGGCCTCACCGGAAATCCCCACCAAGCTGCCGGCGGCGCTGCCGGTGGCAGCCATCGGCGGCTCACCGATCTCGGTGAAGCAGCGGCCCTAGGGGCAACAGCACCAGGCAGAGCACTCCGATCAAGGGGCCCGGCGGCAGGTTGACGCTGGGCTGGATCGCTAGCCAGAAGCCAAACCCACTGAGGGCAATGCCCACAAGGGCCGCCCGCCAGAGGGCTTGGCGCAAACTGCTGGCGCCGGCAAGGGCCAACAGGGCTGGTGCCGCCATCAGACCAATCACCAGCACCACCCCGACGGCCGTCATCGCGCTGACCACCGTGCAGGCCGTGACCAAGGTGAGCAGCAGACGCAGGCGTCGCACCGGCAAGCCAGCGCTGGCCGCCCCCAGCGGATCAACCCCGAGATACACGTACTGGCGATACCGCAAACCCACCAGCAGGAGCATCGCCCCAAGCGACAGCAGACCCCGAAGCAGATCGAAGCCCGTTGCAGCCAGCAGATCTCCAAACAGGACAGCTTCCAAATCAACCCGAAGTCCGAGCAGCGGAATCAGGAGGACCCCCAGTCCCAGGAAACCGGCCAGCACCGTGTTCAGAACCGCCTCATCCCCCCCCTCGCCGGGTCGATCCGCACGGCTGAAGCGTTCCGCGAGCAGGGCTCCCGCGACGCCACTGACCACCCCTCCAACACCAGGGTCCAGCTGCAGGGCCAGGGCCAACGCCAGGCCGGGCAACACCGCATGGGAGACCAGATTGGCCAGGAACAGGCGACGTTGCAGCAGCAGCAACGTGCCGGTCAGGGGGCAGAGGCAACCCACCACGAGGGCCACCATGAGAGGCAGCAGCCACCAAGCACTGTCCATAGGATCGGGGCTGTGCCCTCCGCTCCGGCCATGTCACCCCAGGTTGCCGTCCTGAGCGAACGTCAGCAGCTCCTGCTGGAGCAATTGCGCAGCGCCGACCGGGAGCTATCAGGGCAGGACTTGCACGGCATGCTCCGCCAGGGCCCCCAACCGATGGGCCTGGCCACGGTGTATCGGCACCTGCGCCAGCTGCAACAGCGGGGCCTGGTGCGCTGCCGGCACCTCCCCAGCGGAGAGGCCCTGTTCGCCCCCGTCGATCGCGACGAGCACCACCTCACCTGTGTGGACTGCGGCAGCACCCTGGTGCTCGAGCACTGCCCGATGCACGACATCCATCTGCATGGGGAACACGCCGAGGGCTTTCAGCTGCTGTTCCACACCCTGGAGTTCTTCGGCCTCTGCCAGGCCTGCCAGGAGCGTCAGCTTCAACCGCAGCAGTGATTCCCAACCCGCAGGTCGCCGAGGGCGTGACGGACCTCCTGCGGGGTCCCATCCGCCAGAAGCTCCCGATCGAGCACCAGCACCCGGTCGTAGGCATCGAGGTCACGCCCCCAGTCGTGACTACTGACCAACAGCGTCATACCGGCATCCCTGAGCTGACCCATCACCCGCAGCAATTCCTGCCGCGAGGGGGGATCAATGGCCGCAAAGGGTTCATCCAGCAGCAGGATCTGCGCTGACTGCACCAGGGTTCGCGCCAGGAGGGCCCGTTGCTGCTGTCCCCCGGACAGCTGATCGAGGCGGCGCCCCCCCAGCCCGGCCAGACCCACCCGCTGCAGGGCGGCCTCCACATCGCAGCAACCCGGACGCTTGGACGACAGCCGGCCCAAGCCCACCAGCTCCGAGACCGTGATCGGAAAACTCCAGGCGATCTCTCCACGCTGGGGCATCAAGGCCAGATGCTCACGGGCCAACGCTGGCGTCAGGGCCTGTCCGTGCAGCTGAATCGATCCACCCGCCAGGGAGAGCTGACCCTCCAGGGCCTGGAGCAGCGTGCTCTTCCCCGCCCCATTGGGCCCCACCAAAGCCGTGAAACTGCCAGGGGGCAGCGAAAAGCTGACCTGATCGAGGGCAAGCCGGTCGCCGCGGCGCACCCGGATCTGACTCACCTCGAGAGACACCACGCCAGCGGCAGGAGAGCTCACGCTATCGAGCCAACGGAGCCGCGTCGAAGATGAGAATCGTTATCGCTTCATCCGCCCTCGCCTTGCCATTGCCCCGGCGCCTGATCACCACTGCCATCGCGGGACTCAGCCTGCTGGCGGTGGGCTGCCGCCAACCGCAACCCGGTTCCGGGCGGCCCTCGGTGGTGGCAGCGGATGGGGCCCTCTGCGATCTGACCCGGCGCCTGGCCGGAAGCAGCCTGCCGGTGACCTGCCTTCTACGCCCTGGGGACGATCCGCATCAGCTGCAACTGAGTCCCCAGCAGGGGCGCACGCTGCAACAGGCCTCCCGAATCCTGGTGAACGGCTACGGACTCACCCCTGCACTGGAGCGGTTACCCGAGGCGATCAAGGTGGCGGAGCGCGCCGCCCCCAACAGTCCTCGTCTGGACTCCCCCGACGGCGGCGGACGGGATCCCCATGTCTGGCACGATCCGCGCCAGGCCGCCGCGATGGTGGGCGTGATCAGCTCCATCCTGCGGGAGCTCTCTCCGGCAAACGGGCGGGAGATCCAGCGCCGCGAACAGGCGATGGTCGGCGCCCTGCTGGCGCTGGACCGCTGGAACCGCGAGCAGTTCGACAGCATCCCCGCCCCACCCCTGCTCGCCACCAGCCATCGCGCTTTCGCCAGCCTGAGCCGGGCCTATGGCCTGAAGGAACGCCCCCTGGTCGATCCCCACAGTTCCAGTGACAGCGTCCGCCCCCAGGAGCTCAACGAGGCCCTCGCCGACCTCCAGCGGGACCATCCCGCTCGCCTGTTCAGCGATCAACAGCCACCCACGCGGACGATGCAGCGCATCAGCAGCCTCAGTGGGATCCCCATCGCGGCCAAGCCTCTTCAGGCGGATGCGGCGATGCACAACCTGATGGCCAGCTTGAGCGACAACACCTGCCTGATCAGTGAATCCCTGCAGGGCCGATGCGATCGCCGCGGCCAACGGGAGCTGATCCGGCGATGGGAGTCGATCCGTTGAGGCCAAGGGCCATCAGCTGTCCCACTGGCGCAGCAGGTTGCTGTAACTGCGGCTGACCAGATCAAACACCTCATCGTGGCCTGATCGCTCGAACAGGGCACGCCGGGCTGTGTCCAGCTCAAACAAGAGCTCCCGCTGCTCGGCATGGCGAATCCGGCTTTGAATCCAGCCAACGGCCACCAGCCGCTCGCCTCCCGTCACC
>JAURGL010000092.1 GCA_030833825.1 Vulcanococcus sp. SFB_649D_100_25
CTCGGTGGACGCCGTATCAGTAAAAAAAATATACGTCATCAATGGATCCCTTGATGACCCCAACCCACCCAAGAAGGAGCGCCGCTATCACCTGGTGGTGCTGGCGAAGAATGCCGTCGGCTACCGCAACCTGGTGAAGCTCACCAGCATCAGCCACCTGCGGGGGATGCGTGGGCGTGGCATCTTCTCGCGGGCTTGCATCGACAAGCCAACGCTCCAGGCCCACAGCGAAGGCCTGATCGTTGCCACCGCCTGCCTTGGTGGTGAGATTCCCCAGGCGATCCTGCGTAACCGTCCCGATGTGGCCCGTGAGGTGGCCCGCTGGTACCAGGGGGTCTTCGGGGACGATTTCTATCTCGAGATCCAGGACCACGGCTCCCCTGAGGATCGGATCGTCAACGTCGAGATGGCGCAGATCTCCAAGGAACTGGGGATCCCGCTGGTGGCAACCAATGACGCCCACTACCTCACGAGCAACGACGCCGAGGCCCACGACGCCCTGCTGTGCGTCCTCACCGGCAAGTTGGTGAGCGATGAGAAACGACTGCGCTACACCGGCACGGAATTCATTAAAGGCGAGCAGGAGATGCTTGGCCTCTTCGCCGACCACCTCGAACCGGAGGTGGTGGCTCAGGCCGTCGCCAATACGGCCCTGGTGGCTGAAAAGGTCGAGGACTACGACATCCTGGGGCGCTATCAGATGCCCCGCTTCCCGATCCCCGACGGGCATACAGCGGTCAGCTACCTGCGGGAGGTGAGTGAGCAGGGATTGCGCGACCGACTCGCCTTGCCCGAGGGAGCTGGCTTCGATGCCACCTACGGCGAGCGTCTCGACTTCGAGCTCCAGGTGATGGAGCAGATGGGATTCCCCACCTACTTCCTGGTGGTGTGGGACTACATCCGCTTTGCCAGGGAGAACGGCATCCCCGTCGGTCCAGGTCGTGGTTCGGCCGCCGGTTCCTTGGTGGCCTATGCCCTGGGGATCACCAACATCGACCCGGTCACCAATGGCCTGTTGTTCGAGCGCTTCCTCAACCCTGAGCGCAAGTCGATGCCTGATATCGACACCGATTTCTGCATCGAGCGCCGGGGTGAGGTGATCGACTACGTCACGCGCCGCTATGGCGAGGACAAGGTGGCCCAGATCATCACCTTCAACCGCATGACCTCCAAGGCGGTCCTGAAGGATGTAGCGCGGGTGCTGGATATTCCCTATGGCGATGCTGATCGTCTCGCCAAGTTGATCCCGGTGGTGCGGGGCAAGCCCGCCAAGCTCAAAGAGATGATCGGTGAGGAGTCACCCGCACCGGAGTTCCGCGAGAAATATCAGAACGACCCGGTGGTCAAGCGCTGGGTGGACATGGCCATGCGCATTGAGGGGACCAACAAGACCTTCGGAGTTCATGCTGCCGGTGTCGTGATCGCCGCTGATCCCCTCGATGAAGTGGTGCCGCTGCAGCGCAACAACGACGGCCAGGTGATCACCCAGTACTTCATGGAAGACGTGGAGTCGATGGGACTCCTGAAGATGGACTTCCTCGGCCTCAAGAACCTGACGATGATCGACAAGACCATCGACCTGGTGGAGCAGAGCACCGGCGAGAAGGTTGACCCTGACGCCCTTCCCCTCAATGACCCCGGCACCTATGGCCTTTTGGCGCGCGGTGATCTGGAGGGGATCTTCCAGCTGGAATCCAGTGGGATGCGCCAGATCGTGCGTGATCTCAAGCCCTCATCCCTGGAGGACATCTCCTCAATCTTGGCCCTCTATCGACCAGGACCTCTCGATGCGGGATTGATCCCCAAGTTCATCAACCGCAAGCACGGCCGCGAGGCGATTGATTTCGCCCACACCAAGCTTGAGCCGATCCTGCAGGAGACCTACGGGATCATGGTGTACCAGGAGCAGATCATGCGCATCGCGCAGGATCTGGCCGGTTATTCCCTTGGTGAAGCCGACCTGTTGCGGCGCGCGATGGGCAAGAAGAAAAAGAGTGAGATGGAAAAGCACCAGAGCCTCTTTGTCTCTGGTGCCACCGAGCGTGGTGTTGACCCCAAGATCGCCGAAGCACTGTTCGAGCAGATGGTGCTCTTCGCCGAGTACTGCTTCAACAAGAGCCATTCCACCGCCTACGGCGCGGTGACGTACCAAACCGCCTACCTCAAGGCCCACTATCCGGTGGCCTACATGGCGGCATTGCTCACCGTGAATGCGGGCACCACCGACAAGGTGCAGCGCTACATCTCCAACTGCAATGCCATGGGCATCGAGGTGATGCCCCCGGATGTGAATGCGTCTGGGATCGACTTCACACCCGTTGGTGATCGCATCCTCTTCGGGCTCTCAGCGGTGCGCAATCTCGGCGAAGGAGCGATTCGCGTGTTGCTGGAGGCCCGCAACAGTGATGGCCCCTTCCAATCCCTTGCGGATCTCTGTGATCGCATTCCAGGCAGCACCCTCAACCGCCGCTCGATTGAGGCCCTGATCCACTGCGGAGCCCTGGATGCCCTGGAGCCCAACGCCAACCGTGCCCAGCTCATGGCTGATCTGGAATTGGTGGCGGATTGGGCCTCCTCCCGTGCCCGTGATCGCGCCAGCGGTCAGGGCAATCTGTTCGATCTGCTCTCCGGAGCAGCGGACTCCGATGCAGCCCCCGGGGCGTCGGATCTGAGCACCGCCCCACGGGCAGCGGCGGTGAACGACTACCCCCCGACGGAAAAACTGCGCCTCGAGAAGGAGTTGGTCGGGTTCTATCTCTCTGACCACCCCCTCAAGCAGCTCACCAAACCGGTGCAACTGCTCTCCCCAATCGGTCTGGGGAGCCTGGAGGAGCAGGCCGATAAGGCCCGGGTGAGTGTGGTGGGCCTTGTCGCAGCGCTGCGCCCTGTGACAACCCGCAAGGGCGACAGGATGGCTGTGTTGCAGCTGGAGGACCTCAGCGGCAGCTGTGAAGCCGTGGTTTTCCCGAAAACCTACGCCCGTCTCGCCGACCACCTGATGGTGGATGCACGCCTGTTGATCTGGGCGTCCGTGGACCGCCGCGATGAGCAGGTTCAGCTGATCGTGGATGACTGCCGGGTGATCGATGATCTCCAGGTCCTCCTGGTGGAGCTCGACGGCAAGGAGGCCAGCGACATTGCCGTGCAGCACAAGCTGCGGGAGTGCCTCAACCAGCACCGCACCGAGAAGGATGAGGCCGGCGTTCGGGTCCCCGTGGTGGCGATGGTGCGTCAGGACAGCCAGATCCGCTATGTCCGGCTAGGCCATCAGTTCTGCGTCCGCGACAGCCTCGCTGCCCTCAGCAGCCTGGAGTCCCAGGCGTTCCGTGCTCGCCTCAGCTCGAAGCTGGTGGCCGCTTGAAGGAGCTCCGCAAGCGGGAGACGTTCACGCTGACCTGCTCGAGCCCCAGCAGGGTGCCGGGCTCGTTTTCCCAACTGGCTGAGAGAACCCCATAGCTGAGGCCCAGCAGTCCCAACAGGAAAAAGCCCCCGGACGTCACCAGGGTGGCGGCGGGGGGAATGTCCATCAGTCCGCGACTCACCACCAGGTAGCTGACGATGAAGCTGGCCATGCCCATCACCGTGGGGATGCCTGTGGCGATCGCCACCCGCCGTGCCATGCGATTGGCGACGGCAGGCGGAATGGCCTGAGGATTCGAAGGTTTGGACCGGTTGCTGGACCCGGGTTTGCCGGAACTTGAGGGGATGCTGGGAGCAATGCCACCGCCGCTGGACGGACGTGAGCGGTTCTTTCCCTGCCCTGCCATCTCAGCCGCGGATGCCGAGTTTCTGAATCAGATCGGTGTAGCGCTTCTCGCTGTTGCTGCGCAGGTAGCTGAGCAGACGCTTGCGGCGGCCGATCATCTTCAGCAGCCCCTGACGGGACGAGAAGTCATGGATGTTGCCTTGCAGGTGACCACTCAGCTTGCTGATGCGCTCGCTCAGCATCGCCACCTGAACTTCCACGGAACCGGTGTCGGTGCCGTGGGTTTGGTGAGCGTTGATCAATTCCTGCTTCTTGGTGGTGTCGAGCGACATGCGCGGCGTCTGGCCCTGACGGTGCAAACAACCAACTTACTGCCCCGTGTGCACCGGATCTTTACGCTGCCTCTCGCGAGAGCCAGCGGAGGCTCTCCCGCAGCCAGGCATCTGCCTCGCCCCCCACGGCGTCCCCCTGGGCGGCGACGGCCCGTAGGGCCCGGTTGATCTCCAGGGCCTCGTACCCCAGGGCTGAGAGGGTGAGTTGCACCTCCTCGCGCACCCCGGCCACGGGGGCCGCGGTGCTGGATGGATCCAGGGCCGCTGCGGCGAGGTCGTCAGGATCCAGCAGAGCCAGGCTCTCGCCATAGCGTTCCTGCAGGCGGGTGCGTAGCTCCACTGAGAGGCGCTCCGCCGTCCGTTTCCCCACCCCGGGGGCTTTGCAGAGCAGTCGCAGGTCGGCCTGAACGATCGCGCGGACGAGCTCTTCGCAGCTCAGTTGCCCCAGCAGGCCAAGGGCCATCTGAGGTCCGACCCCGCTGACGGCCACCAGTTCGCGGAACAGGTCCCGTTCATGGCGCGCCTGGAACCCATAGAGGGTCCAGCTGTCCTCACGGATCACCTGGTGCACATGCAGGCTCGTTTTCTCCCCCGCTTCACCGAGTTGATCCCAGTGCCGGCGCGGGATTTGCACCTCATAACCAACCCCGCCGCAGACCAGGAGCAGGCCGCATCGGTTGTTCTGCTGCCAACGATCAGCGAGTTCCCCTTGCAGCCAGCCGATCATGGGGAGACGCTATCTGCTGCTCATGCTGCCCGGTCTGACAACCCTGGCCGTTTCTGTTCAACCGCTCTTCAGGCTGGTGCAGCGGGGCTTAGCCCTCCTGCTCAGCGTGGTTTTGGCCTTCAGCCTGGGTGCCTGTGGTGCTAGCCAGCCCTCACAAAAGGTGCTCTTGTCTGCCCTGGCCCTGCAGATCGACCTGACCCAGCGCTCCATCGCCGATGCCCTCACCCTCGATGCGGCTGGTCCTCCTCAGGTCAGCCGGGTTCGGGTGGAGTCGCAGGAGGCCATGACCATTGGAGCCAGCAAGGGCCTCCACCTCAGTGGCCGCTTTGATTGGCGCCTCGCCGGTGACCCGATCCGCGTCGACAGCGCCTTCGATCTCTATCTCCAGCGCGGCGAACGGGGGCAGAGCTGGCGCCTGGCCCGCCCCAGTGGCAGCGGTGATGGCACCAGCCAGGACTGGCTCACTTACCCCCTGCCGCTGAAGGGCGAGACCGTTTGAGGCTCAGCAGCGTCGCCAGCAGGACCAGGGTTGCTGCCGTGGCCGTATCGGGATCGAGGGGTTCCTGGAACCACAACCAGCCCCAGAGGGCAGCCAAGGGCACCTGGACATAGCTCATGGCGGTGGCCCTGGCCGCTGGCATCCCCAGGAGCCCGTTGGTGATGCCGATCTGCCCCAGTTGGGTAAACAGTCCAACTCCCACCAAGGCGAGGGCCTCCCATCCCGTCGGCCACACCGGGTTCGCCGCCACCAGTGGCAGGGTCAGCACCAGGCCCACCAGGGGGAAATAGAAGACGATCACCAAGGGATGTTCACTGCGCCCCAGGGCCCGCACGCTGACGTAGGCACAGGCCGATAGGAGTGCCCCAGCCAGGGCCAGCAGGACACCCCCTAAGGGGAGTGGGGTGCTCTGTCCCCCCAGGAGGGCTGAACCGAGGGGCCCCAGCAGAGCTCCCAGATCGCCTGGATTGCTGAGAACGACCACCGCCAGCCAGCCGAGGACTGCTGCGCTGATCACCGCCGCTCCCACCTGTTCCTTCAGCAGAACCCAGGCGAGAACAGCGGTGAACGTGGGTTGCAGATATTGCAGGACGGTCGCCGGGGCCAGTGGTAGTTGCGCCAGGGCCGCAAACACGCAGAACAGGGCCCCCGTGCCGATCACCCCCCGCAGGATCAGCAGCAGCTTGCGTGTCCCCCAGGGGCTCAAGCCCGCTTGGCGGAGCATCACCACGCTCAACACCAGGCTGACGGCGGAGCGGGCCATCACCACTTCCGCCACCGGTAGTCGCCCCCCGAGGGCCTTGACGCACACCCCCATCAGGCTGAAGCTCAGCGTGCTGGACAGCATCCACAGGGCAGCCCTGCCATCCTGGAGCGTCACCTGAGACCGGAGCGTGTCAGTCCCCCGCCTCCATCCCCGCACGATCGAGGCCGTTAAGGAGCGCGCTGACATCGTCGATGTGGTGGGTGAGCACGTCGTGCTCAAGAAAAAGGGTCGGGAGTTCGTCGGGATCTGCCCCTTCCACGACGACAAGTCTCCGTCGATGACGGTGTCTCCAGCCAAGCAGTTCTACTACTGCTTCTCCTGTGGTGCCGGTGGCAATTCCATCAAGTTCCTGATGGAACTTCAGCGCCAGAGCTTCAGCGATGTGGTGCTGGAGCTGGCGCGCAAATATCAGCTCCCGGTGGAGACCCTGGAGGGCCCCCAGCAGGAGCGTCTGCGGCAGCAGCTGTCCCGCCGCGATCAACTGCACAAGGCCCTCTCCCTGGCGGCCGGCTGGTTCCGCAGCCAGCTGCGCAGCCCGGAGGGCGCCGGTGCCCTGGCCTATCTGCGCGAGCAGCGGGGCCTGAGCGAAACCACGCTCGAGAGCTTTGGCCTCGGCTATGCGCCGGAGCGCTGGGATGGGCTGCTCAGCCACCTCCAGCAGGTGGAGGGGCTCTCGCCGGAGCTCTTGGAGGCGGCCGGCCTGGTGGTGCCGCGCCGCGGC
>JAURGL010000093.1 GCA_030833825.1 Vulcanococcus sp. SFB_649D_100_25
GCCAGCAGCTGATCAGCCGCGGCGTCAAGATCAGCCGGGGCCTGTGCTTTGGCTGTGGTCTTCTTGCTGCTGGTCTTGGCAGCG
This sequence comes from Vulcanococcus sp. SFB_649D_100_25, assembly GCA_030833825.1. GTDB lineage: Bacteria > Cyanobacteriota > Cyanobacteriia > PCC-6307 > Cyanobiaceae > Vulcanococcus. Next base: position 85 of record JAURGL010000093.1, read on the forward strand.
GTCTTGGTGCTGGCAGCCTTCGTGGTGGAGGCCTTGGTGCTGGAGGCCTTCGCTGCTGCAGGCTTGGCGGCCTTACTGGCGGAAGCCTTCGCCTTGGTGGGACTCACCTTGTTCGCGGCTTCAGCGTTGCCATCGCCCTCGGCTTCCTTCTTGGTCTTGCTCTTGGCCTTGGTGCTGCTGGCCTTTGGCTTAGCGACTTTGATCGCCTCGCCGGATGCGTTGGCCACCATCAGGATTTCCGGGGAAGCCTTCTTTGCAGAGGTGGCAGCTTTTTTTGTCGCAGCGGCAGGGCTCATCGCGATCGGACGAAGGGAAGAGACGGGAAGACGACGAAAGGAACTCAGAAGACGGTGGATGGGGAGGCCCCGCTTCACCGCCGAGCGGTGGAACGCCAGACAACCTGGCCTGAGGGCATCGAATCAATCGCTTCGGAGGCGTTAGCTGGAAGCCAGAACAACGAACGGCCGACTCGGAAAGCCGAGTAAGACGAGCGCGCGGGAAACGCGAAAGTCAACGGGGACGGCTGTGCACGATCCCAAGGGCTCGCGGCCCTCGGCTCCACAATCAAGAACTGGTCGTAGTGTCGGAACGGACGGGCAGGGCCCGAAGCAAGGTTGTCAGGGGTGTTCGCGGATCGGGCGCTCAGGGTGACTGGCTGTCCTCAGATCTTCCCGCTGGACGGAACTTTGCTGGTTCCGACTGCAGCCCTATGGACTGCTCAACAGACTCATCTTAAGAAACTCCTGAGAGCTTTGCAAGATTGACCAGCTGCAGCCCCGAAGCGCCCCCGCAGACTTGGGTTCAGGTCTGGCTGGAGGCTGGTCCCGAGGGCCAGGTGTTCACCTATGAGAATCCCCAGAAACTGGATCTAGCCAGCGGCGATCTGGTGCAGATCCGGTTGCGGGGGCGGCGGCACATCGGCCTGGTGGTGGCCCTTCTGGAGAACTGCCCCCGGGAACTGGAGGGCAAATCTCTGCAACCGATCGAAGCGCTTCACCAACGTGCGGCCATCGATCCGCACTGGGGGCAGCTGATGGATGACGTGGCTGCGAGCTGCCGCACCACCACCTTTCGCACCCTCAAGGCGGCCTTACCCCCGGGTTGGTTGGGGCAGCGGGCCAAGTCAGCCCCGGAACGGCCGCGGCAGCAGATCTGGCTTGAACTAACAGAAACGAACTCCGAGGCGGGAAATGGGGCGGAAGCTGAACGGCGATCGGCGTCCCAACTCCGGCTCTTGGAGGCCCTCCAACAGCAGGGCGGTTCCGGCTGGCTCAATCCGTTGCTCCTGAGCACCGGGGTGAGCCGGTCGGTGGTGGACACCCTGGAGAGACGGGGGCTCCTGCGCAAAGAGCGCCGCTCGGCCCCGGACGGAGGCGTGCCCGAACCAGGATTCGTCCTGGAGGAACCCAAGGCCCTGACAGTGGATCAAGGCGCTGCCCTGGCCACCATCCAGGCCGCTCCACCCGGCACGGAATTCCTGCTGTGGGGAGTCACCGGTGCCGGCAAGACAGAGGTCTACCTGCAGGCGGCGGCCAGGGAGCTCAGCAACGGGCGATCCGTGCTGATGTTGACCCCTGAGATCGGCCTGATCCCTCAACTGCTGGATCGCTGCAGGGCCCGCTTCGGAGCATCGGTGGTTGAGTACCACTCCGGTTGCAGTGACGGAGCACGGATCAAAACCTGGCGGCGCTGCCTAAGCGCAGGAGATCCGCTGGTGGTGGTGGGGACCCGTTCAGCTGTGTTTCTACCCCTGGCAAACCTGGGGCTGGTGGTGCTGGATGAGGAGCACGACCGCTCCTACAAGCAGGACAGCCCCATGCCCTGCTACCACGCGCGAGACGTGGCATCGCGACGCACCCAGGCCTGCGGAGCCCGGCTCCTCCTGGGTAGTGCAACCCCCAGCCTTGAAACCTGGCTGCGCTGCCAGGGTCCGGACGCAACCTGCAGGCTGCTGCGGCTGCCGCAGCGGATCGGGGCAAGCCGACTCCCACCAGTCCGGGTGGTGGATATGCGACAGGAACTGGCGGAAGGGCATCGGCGTCTGGTGAGCCGACCCTTGATGGAACGGCTGCAGTCCCTCAGTCAGCGGGGCGAACAGGCCGTGGTGCTGGTGCCCCGCCGCGGCTACAGCAGTTTTCTGAGCTGCAGGAGCTGCGGTGAAGTCGTGCAGTGCCCCTTCTGTGATGTGGCGCTCACGGTGCATCGGCAACGGGAGCGTTCTTGGCTGCGCTGCCACTGGTGCGACCACCGGGCCGAACTGGCAAACCAGTGCGGACACTGCGGCTCAACGGCTTTCAAGCCGTTCGGAGCCGGGACCCAGCAGGTGCTGGAGCACCTCGAGCAGGAACTGGAGGGGATCCGCTTACTGCGCTTTGACCGAGACACCACCAGGGGGCGCGATGGACACCGTCAGCTTCTGGAACGCTTTGCATGCGGTGAAGCGGATGTGCTGGTGGGGACCCAGATGCTGGCGAAGGGGATGGATCTGCCCCGGGTGACCCTGGCGGCGGTGCTGGCGGCCGATGGATTGCTGCACCGCCCTGATCTGCGGGCTGCCGAGGAAAGCCTGCAGCTCCTCCTGCAGCTGGCTGGTCGGGCCGGGAGGGGCGACCGTCCCGGGGAAGTCCTGGTGCAGACCTACAGCCCGGAGCATCCGGTGATTCGCCACCTGGTGGACGGGCGCTATGAGGCCTTCTTGAGCGAGGAGCTCCAGCAGCGGCAGGCGGCCGGGCTGGTGCCCTTCAGCCGGGCCTGCCTGCTGCGCTTGGCTGGACCATCCGCCAGCCGCACCGCTACTGCCGCAGCCAGCCTGGCGGAGTCCATCCGAGCTGACGCCGATCAGCAGGGCTGGATGATCATTGGACCCGCGCCCGCCCCCGTGGCCCGGGTCGCGGGCAACAGTCGCTGGCAGCTGCTCTTGCATGGCCCCGCCGGTAGTGGGCTGCCCCTGCCGACGGAGACCCAACTGCGGAAGCACCTCCCCAAGGACGTCAGCCTGGCGATCGACCCTGATCCCTTGGAGCTTTAGGCCGGTAGCTGCGGTGGTCCGAATCCTGCCGCCAGGCGCAACCGTTGCAGCACTGCAACAGCGACCAACAACAGGACAATCGCCAGCCCCCCCAGCCCAAGGCGGTTCCAGCGCCAGCAGAGACTCCCGAACCGATTCACCGAGCCGGGTTGCAGCGACCAGATCAGGGCCTGCTGTTGCGGCCTGGCAGGACGGGGTTCAGCGCGCTGGACGGCCCCCGGGGACATCGGTTCCAAGCGCAGGTTGAGCTCCAGGCCTGGCAGCGCCTGGACCTGGGTGAGGTCCACCTCAAGCTCCAGCTGTTGCATCACGCCAATGAGCCAGTTGCGCTCCCGCAAAAGCAGGGTCGGCTCGGGCAACTCAAGGCTGGCCAACTGAGCAGCCTGATGCAGGTTGGAGCCCAGCAGGGCCATGGCCTGCTGGGCAGGAAGTACCGGAGCCGTGAGGGTTAAGCGGCCATGATCCTGCTGAACCTTGAGCCCTGATCCCCTCACTTGCCGGGCCCATTGCCGCTGCCAGGGCAGGGCCTGATCGGTAAGGGATTGACTGGTTTGCAGCAGCTGAATCCGGCCTGGTTCGGGGAAGCGCAGCGTGGTCTGGAGATCGGCGCAGCCCCCGAGCAGGGCCGTCAAAGCGAGAAGGGCCACCACCAACAAGGCAAAACCCAGGGGTGCCTGGGTGGGCCCGGTGGGTGGGGCAGGAGGCTCCGGGGGTTGCCGGCGGCGACGGCGCTGACGGGCCATGGCCTTCAGCTCACCCTCCAGGGGCTGCATCTCGCCAAGGCTGGGCAAGGTCATGGACCATTCCCGTGGGCGCACCAGGGCAGGCGCATCGAGGACCTCCTGCAGATCCTTCGCCAGGGCCCGCAAGGTGGCGTCGCGGCAGGCCCTGAGGCTGCGGCAGGTGGCCGCCGCATCCTGGGTTTCACCGCGGCCCAACTGGGCCGTGGCCAACAACAAACGCACCTCGCCCCCGAAGGGGGTGGTCACCGAGTGGGCCTGCAGCAGAGGCTCCAACAAGCGCTGACAGGTGCCGTAGTCCCCCCGCTCCAAAGCTGCCTTGGCTGGCGCCAGCAATGAGGCATCAGCAGGCTGAGGCTCCACTGGCTGATCAGGGGGCATCACAAGCGCAGCGCAGCTCCTCAGAGATGGGAGCGTCCCACCACCATGGTCCCGATGCCGGCATCGGTGAAGACCTCCAGCAGCAAGGCGTGAGGGGTCCGCCCATCCACGATGTGAGCAGCGGACACTCCCTGGGCCAGGGCGCGGATACAGCATTCCGTTTTCGGGGTCATGCCACCGGCCACCACCCCACTGGCAATGAGGTTGCGGGCCTCTGAAAGGGTCACCGAACGGATCAGCGTGCTTGGGTCATCCCGGTTCTGAAGGATCCCAGGCGTGTCGGTGAGGAGGATCAACTTCTCAGCCTGAAGTGAAGCCGCCAACTCTCCGGCCACCGTATCGGCATTGATGTTGTGGGCCTGACCCTGACCATCCGCCGCCACCGAGGAAATCACGGGGATGTAACCCGCATCCAGCAGGGGGAAGAGCACAGAGGGATCCACCGCCGCCACGTCTCCGACCAAGCCGTTGGTGCCATCGCCATAGGTGCGGGCCCGGACCAGGGATCCATCACTGCCGCACAAACCGACAGCCCTGGCCCCAAGGCGGTTCAGACCATTGACGATCTGCTTGTTCACGCGGCCCACCAACACCATCTCCACCACATCCATGGTTTCGGGGGTGGTGACCCGCAGGCCATTTCGAAACTCCGGTTCGATGTTCAGGCGGCCCAGCCAATCGTTGATCTCGGGGCCACCGCCGTGGACCACCACCGGTTTGACGCCCACCGAAGCGAGGAGGACCAGATCGCGGTAGACGGCATCACGCAGGTTCTCCTGCACCATCGCGGCACCGCCGTACTTGACCACCACGCGGCGTCCAGCGAAGCGCTGGATATAAGGCAGGGCCTCGCTCAGGACAGACACCCTGAGGGTGTCGGCATGGTCAGTGTCGGCGGGTACGGGGCTCAAGGGTCTCAGAGCAAATAGTCAGAGCGGATCAGGAATCAAGCCGTCACGATTCGGCGGAAGAAGCCGTGGCGGGCAGCAGCTGCAGGAGCACCTCGCCACGGGCCGGTTCTGACAACTGGGCACGGAGGCCCTTGTCGAAGAAGCGCCCAAGGCGATCCTGCTTCTCCTGCCAGCGCGCGTAGGCCACACCATCACAGCGGAAACGAAGGGCCAGGCCGTATCTGTCTTCAACGGCGAGCTCTTCAACGCTGAGGAGCTGGGGCGGGGCATCGTCATCCCACAGCTTGAGGGCTTCCAGGGAACTCTCCAGGTGGGCCTTCTGGCCATAACGCCAACGGGTCACATCCTTCACCAGCTTGCGCAGGGTCTGGCTGGCGGGAACCTGGCGCAGGGCGACTGCCTCCTCCGAAGCCGGAAGGAGGGTGGCCGGCGGCAGCTCCGACGACTTCAGGGCCAGGCCCCCCAAAAGGATGGGGATGCCATAAAAGATGGTGGGCAGACTGAGGTTGGGATTGGATGTGGCGTAACCAACCCAACCGATCACCGACAGAGCTGCGCCGGCAATGGTGACTAGGCTGCCGGGGGAAGCGATTGCGAGCATGGCGCCATCTTCGGTCAACGGGGATCAACAGCCCAGCACCACCGACAACGCGATCAGCACCGAGGCACTTCTGGAGCAACTGCAGAGCGACCGTCTCTGGCTGCTCCAACAATTGGATCAAGGGCGCTGGCCAGATCTGCGTCTGGATTTGGCGGCCCTGGAGAGGGAACTGGGCCAACTGCTGGAGCAGGCCCAGCAGCGGCAGGGGGGCTGACCCCCTTAACTCCAGTTCAGAACGGAATCTCGTCCTCCCCCTCCGGCAGATCCGGCACCAGGGGAGCGGTGTTCCAGGTGGGAGGCTGCTGGGCGGCGGCTGGAGCAGCGGCAGGGACCCGGCTGGGGGCCTGACGGACTGGAGCCGGAGCTGACGACGGCGACGACACAGGCGCCGAAGACACGGGTGCTGCAGCTGATCCAGCGCCCCCAAGGGGATGCAGGCGCGACAGGGTGAATTCAGCACGCTTTTCCTTGACCCCGTCCTGACGGGTGACGGTGTTCATCCGCAGCCGCCCCTCGACCATCAGGCGCTGTCCGACCTGGACACGGTTCTGAAGGTCCTGCGCAAGACTTCCCCAGCCGACAACCTTCAGCTGGCCCGGAGGATCATCGGGGCGAAGACCATCGAACTGAACAGCCATCTCCGCCACCGGAGTTTGGTTGTCCTGGGTGTAGCGCACCTGGGGCGCCTCCAGCACTTCAACCTCCAGCAAGCAATGGTTCACAGGACAGGGCAGAGGCAGGGGGCCACATCCTGATGCAAGCTCTGGAATTTCACCAGGGGGGGAGATCCGGCGTGGGCTGCTCCATCTGGTTGCTCTCTGGAACCGGTGATGGGCCTCCCCTGGCGCAGGACCTTCTGCAACGGGGCTGGAGGGTCCATGTGGGTGTGGTGACTCCGGAAGCGGCACGGGCCTATGGATCCCATCCCCGCCTGAGCGTGCAGATCGGGGCCCTGGAACAGGATGGGGCTGTGGCTGCGGTG
>JAURGL010000094.1 GCA_030833825.1 Vulcanococcus sp. SFB_649D_100_25
CGCGCTACCGCACCGGTGTGCTGGGCAAATACGCCCGCCTGGTGAGCTCGAGCAGCAAAGGGGCCGTGACGGACCAGGCGGAACTCACGGCGACTCGCTGACCAGGAAGGCGCGGATCCGCCGGCAAAGGGCTTCAAGCGGGGCCCCATCCGGCGGCCTCTCGCAGCGTTCACCGCTGACGGCCTGCATCCAGACCGGATGGCTGCCATGCCACAGCAGGGGAGCCTGCTCATCGCTCACAAAGCTGAGCATCAAATTGAGATCGTCTCCACTGCGGTAGATCTCGAGCTCCAAATCCCGCTCGCTGAGGCGCACGCCCTGCGCATCACGCGCCTCGATCAGCACGACGCAATCGCTGCAATCGCCAATCGTGGTGGGGGGCTCACCACTGAAGCGGAGGGCATGGCGATAGGGCTTCAGGCACAGGTCGGCCGCTTTCGCCAGATCCGCAAGAAAGGGATCCAGCGGACCCTCGAAATCATCGATCGAGACGGAAGAGAGATCCATCGCCCCCTCAGACGACCGCCCGGATCGAACGGATCAGGAAGCGCAGCTCCCCTGGACGGAAACCGGGGTTGCGGCCACCTCGATCTCCAAATTTGGAGTGCAGGATCTGCAACCTGGTGACACGAGCTGGATCGAAGCGAACAGGCAGTCCAACCGGGGTCGCCCGCACACTCGGGGATAGGCGATTGAAGGGGATCGTCACCAGGGAGGAGCCATGGCTGCGGGTGGAGAACTCAGCCACCCAACGCAGACCGCCAGGGATCAATTCCGTGAGGCCAGCAACCCCATCGCGGCAGGCCACGGCGAGCTTGTAGCGGCGGCCGTCACCATCGAGCTCCAGCTCCAGGGCTCCATAGGCCGAGAGATCGAGGGGTGGTGCAAACACCGGTGAGCGGCAACTGACGAAGCCGCCACCCTCCGGCTCCACGACCGCCTCCATCAGCAGGCCCTCCGGGGTGACACGGCAGTCGCCCTGGCTGCGCCCTCCCATGATCGTGTCGTTCAACGGCTCCCAGCGATCAAACGATGCGCCCGCAGCCACCTCTAGGGGTTGCATCGTCAAGGGCGTCCCACGGCGTCCGCATCCGCCAGCACCAGGATCGGTGCGTGGGGCTGAACCAATTTCGCCGGGGTCCGCTCGGCTGACTCGTTGGGATCGAGGAGACGTTGCAGGGCCTCCCGCTTCGCGGCGCCGCTCACCAGGAAGATCACCTGGCGCGCCGCACTCAGCACCGGTGCCGTCAAGGTGATGCGCTCGAGACCTTTACCGCGACCGATGGTCGTGGAGCGATCGCGCACGCCGGGGGCCTCGGTCCCCGGGAAGAGGGAGGCGGTGTGGCCGTCATCACCCAGACCGAGAACCATCAGATCAAAGATCGGAGGATCTCCGCTGCAGACCCGCTGCAGGATGCCCGCAAATGCATCGGCACTGGCTTCCGGGCTTGGCAGGCTCACGGTGGGCACCGCATGAAAAGCGGCGCGGGACCCAGGCCCGGGCTGCATCAGCGTCTCACGCAGCATCCGGGCATTGCTGGAGCTGTCCTCGGGATCCACCCAGCGCTCATCACCGAGAAACACATCGACGCGCTCCCATGGCAGGTGCTCCTGACCCAGTAGGGCGTAGGCCCGGGCGGGGGTGGTCCCACCGGAGAGGGCCATCTGGGCGCGATCGCGTTGATCCAGTGCCAGATCGAGGTGAGAGGCAATGGTCTGGGCAGCGATCCGAGCCAGATCTTCAGCTGTTGCCGCCTGTTCGAGTCGGTAGGTGGTCATGGGTGTTCCGTCAGTCCAACCATTCGGTGTGGAATGCACCGTCCATGTCGACCCGCTCGTAGGTGTGCGAGCCGAAGCAATCGCGCATGGCCTGAACCAGGTTCTGGGGCAACCGGCCGGTGCGGTAGCTGTTGATGTAGTCCAGGGTGCTGCTCAGGCAGGGCACGGGAATCCCGGCCTCTGCAGCTCCGGCCACCACAGCGGACAAGCCGGGAAGGCGGCGGTTGACCTGCTCGGCAAACCAGGGATCGATCAGAAGATTGACCAGCTGCGGATTGACGTTGAAGGCGTCCTGGATCCGCTTGAGCAGACGGGCACGGATGATGCAACCACCCTTCCAGATCTGGGCGATCGAGGGCATGTTGAGGTTGTAGTTGTGCTCCGCAGAGGCGATCCGCAGCAACTCCATGCCCTGGGCATAACTGGCCATGCAGGCCAGCACGACGGCATCCATCAACGGGGCCATCCCATCAGCGGGGGTACCGAGGTTGAAGGGTTTCACCGCCGGGCCCCGCAGGATGCCTTCGGCGTTGGTGCGCTGGGACTTCATGGAGCTCAGCACACGGGCATTGAGTGCTGCGTCGATCGTGGGAACAGGAGCCCCCATCTCTAGGGCGCTCACCACGGTCCAAAGGCCAGTCCCCTTCTGGCCGGCTTTGTCGACGATCTTCTCCACCAAGTCACTGCCATCGCTTGGGTCCTTGGTCCGCAGGCAGATCTCGGTGATCTCCACGAGGTAGGAGGCCAATTCCTCAGTGCTGTTCCAGTGGCCAAACACGTCGGCCATCTGGGTCCCGTTGAGACCGCCGACCCGCTTCATCAGGTCATAGGCCTCCGCCAGGATCTGCTCAATCCCGTATTCGATGCCGTTGTGAACGGTCTTGACGAAGTGCCCTGAGCCTCCGGGACCGATGTAGGTCACACAGGGGCCGTCTTCCACCTGGGCGGCCATCTTGCAGACCAGGCTCTCGATCGCGTCGTAGGAGGCCTTGGTGCCGCCGGGCATCATGCTCGGACCTTCGAGGGCACCTTTGGCGCCACCGGAGACGCCCATGCCGATGTAGCCGAAGCTTTTGCTCTCCAGCTCGGCGACGCGGCGCTCGGTGTCGTGATATTCGGAGTTCCCTCCATCGATCAGCAGATCACCCGCTTCGAGGTAGGGGGAAATCTCCTGAATCACCGCATCGACGGCCGCACCGGCCTTGACCATCATCAAGATGCGACGCGGATGCTGCAGCTTGCTGACGAAGTCTTCAATGGTGGTGGAGCCGACGATGTTCTTGCCCGCTCCAAGGCCAGAGAGGAATTCCTCGGTCTTGGCGTAGGTGCGGTTGTAGACAACGCTGGAGAAGCCATTTCGCTCGGCGTTCAGAACGAGGTTCTCCCCCATCACACCCAGGCCGATCAAGCCGAAATGCGCCTTGTCCATGAAGCGTTCGCCATGCCACTGCAGCCAGTGTGACCGGCGGCAGTCGCTTCGAACAATCAAATGGGGAAACAGTGAAACAGTCCCTCAGGGGGACCAACGCAAGACCAAAACAAATCCCCACCAGAGCGGGCTCCGGTGGGGATGGGAAGGGTCGTTTTAGATCAACCCTTAGATCACCGTTCCATCGGCGATGGACGCGTTCTTCACGACAACCACGATGCCGTTGCGGATGTAAAAACCAAGCTCGGGTCGATCGGCCTCTTCGACGTGATCCTTGTTGACGATGGTCACGTTGCGGCCGATGCGGGCGTTCTTGTCGAGGATGGCCCGCTTCACGGTGGTGCCGCGACCCACACCGACCGGAGTCCCACCTCGCTCCCTGAGCACCAGGCGTTCATCACTGGATTCAAAGAAGTCGTTGCCCATCACAAGGGTGTCCTGCAGAACACACTCGTCCTCGACCCTGGAGCGGACACCGAGAACGCAGTGGTGGATGCTGCAGCTCTTGATGATCGAACCTTCGCCAATGATCGACTGGGTGACCTGCGAATCCAGCATCTTGCTGGGGGGCAGGTAGCGGGGACGGGTGTAGATGGGGAAAGATTCGTCGTAGAAGGAGAAGGCGGGGTTCGGCTGATCGGTGAGGGCCAGGTTGGCCTCATAGAAAGCCCCGATGGTCCCGATGTCCTCCCAGTAATCATCAAAGAGGTAGCTCTGGAGATGGTCGCCGCGGTTGAGGGCGGCAGGGATCAGCTCCTTGCCGAAGTCGGTTGCCGTGGGGTTCGTCGCCAGCAGATCAAACAGGGTCTCGCGGCTGAAGACATAGATCCCCATCGAGGCCAGATAGGGCCGTTTCTGGGCCTCCTCAGGTGAGAGCCCGAGGCGGGAGGTGTCCACCCACATCTGCTGAAGGGCCTCTCCCTTTGGCTTTTCGCGGAACTCCTGGATGCGGCCCTGCTCATTGGTGTGCATCAGACCGAAGGCTTCGGCCTGGGCTGCATCAACCGGGAGCGCCCCGATGCTGATCTGCGCGCCGGTCTGAATGTGGTGGTTGACGAAGGCCCCGTAATCCATCCGGTACAGCTGGTCGCCAGAGAGGATCAGGTAGTGGTCAACGTCCCACTCCTGGAACAACCACTGGTATTTGCGAACCGCATCGGCAGTGCCCTCAAACCAGCTGGGGCTGTCAGGGGTCTGCTGGGCGGCCAGCACTTCGACAAAGCCCTGCCCGAAGCCACTGGAGAGGTTGTAGCTCTGGGTGAGATGTCGGTTCAGTGATGCACTGTTGAACTGAGTCAACACGTACATCTTGTTGATTTCCGAGTTGATGCAATTACTGATCGGAATATCAATCAATCGGTACTTACCAGCCAGCGGCACAGCTGGCTTGGCGCGCATCTTCGTCAGGGGGTACAGGCGGGTTCCTGCTCCCCCGCCGAGAATGATGGCCAGAACGCGCTTCATGGCTGTCTCCCTGATCTCAAAAGCAGGGAGACGTTAAGCGATCACATGGGCCGGCAAACGTCTTTTGCTGCAGATTGGCGTGAAAACATGGAGGCCGGCGGGGCAGCGCTGATCAGGCCAACGGATCCTCGAGCTCAAACAGCTCCTGGAGCACCTTCATCGCCAGGTGACGCTGCTGCCGGGGCTGGGGTGCACGCAGCTTGGTGACAGGGGTGTGAAGGATCTTGTTGATGATCCCCTTGGTCAGGGCCTCCACCACCTTGCGCTCACGGGCGGACAGATCGGGGCCCATGCGGCTCAGGGCCTTCTGGAGCTCCTGCTCGCGAATCTCCTCCAGCTGGGTGCGCAGTCGGTTGGCTACGGGGACCGCCTCCAGGCCATCCCACCACTCCAGAAACTCTTGCCCTTCCTGCTGCAGCAAGCCTTCGGCTTCAGCTGCGATCTCGCGGCGAGCCTCCTGGTTGCGGGCGACCACCTCCTGCAGGTCATCGACGTCAAAGGAGTCGACGCCGGCGAGGTCAGCCACGTCAGCTGAGATGTTCCGGGGCACCCCGATATCCACCAGCATCAGGGAGGAGCGGCGGTTGAGCTTGCTCAAACGCTCCGCCGTGATGATCGGGTCATCAGCTCCGGTGCTGGTGAACACCAGCGAACAGGTGCTCAAGCAGTGGTCGAGATCGCTGAGGGGCCTGCACTGAACGGGCAGGGCAGGGAAATCAGCGGCCATCAGTTCCGCCCGGGACACCGTGCGGTTGAGAAGCACCACGCCGCGCGCCCCCTTGGCTTGCAGGTGTTGGAGCAGCAACCGCGCCATCCGGCCGGCCCCGACCACCGCGATCTGCTCCTGGTCGAGGGGCACCAGGTCATCGACACCGCGGGCCTGGCCCACCTTCAACTGGGCCAGCTCAACAGCTGCTGAACTGATGGACACAGCCCCGGTGCCGAGGTTGGTCTCCGATCGCACCCGCTTCCCGGTGCTGACGGCCTGATTCAGCAGGCGATTGAGAATCGGGCCGATGGAGCGATGCTCCTGCCCGAGGCGAACCATCTTCTTCACCTGGGAGAGGATCTGGCCCTCGCCCAGAACGAGGGAATCCAGTCCGGCCGCCACACGCATCAGGTGTCCGACGGCCTCCTCGTGGTGGTAGGCGAACAGGTGCGGGGTCAGTTCCTCGATGTTGAGCCCGGAATGCTCACTGAGAAAGCTCCCCACAGCTGAAACACCCTGGTCGGGGTGCCGCAACAGGGTGTAGATCTCGAGCCGGTTGCAGGTGCTGAGGATCGATGCTTCCAGCACCTGTTCATCGGCACGAAGACGCTGGAGGGAGTCCTCCATGCTCTGCTCAGCAATGCTGAGGCGTTCCCGGATCTCGACCGGGGCCGTTCGGTGACTGAGTCCGACGACGGCGATGTGCATGGACGAGGACCCTGACGTGCGCAAAGAAACGGGAAAACAAGAAGGCCGGGTACCCCTGGAGGAGGACCCGGCCTTGGTGACCGCAGGGATCAGCGCAGAGCGATGCTCTGGGCGCCGTCCTTGATGTGCACGGTGGTGGTGAAGCGGGCGGTGTTGTCCAGGGTGCTGATCACCAGGGAGCTGGTGCGGGTGCAGTCCTTCTCGAACTTCACGCCGTCGAACAGCAGGCCATCGGTGATGCCGGTGGCAGCGAACACCACGTTCTCGCCGCAGGCCAGTTCGTCAGCCTCGTAGACGCGGTCGGGATCGGTGATGCCCATCTCGGCCAGGCGGGCCAGGTTGCCTTCCTTGGTGAGGCCTTCCCACTCGGAGGTCTGAGCCACGGCCGGGTCATACACCAGCTGACCCTGGAAGTGACCGCCCAGGGCGCGCAGAGCGGCGGCGGAGATCACACCCTCGGGGGCGGCGCCGATGCCCATCAGGCAGTGGGTGCCGGTGCCGGAGAAACCACAGGCGATGGCGGCCTGCACGTCACCGTCGGAGATGGGCTGGACGCGGGCGCCGGTGGCACGGATCTCCTTGATCAGATCCTTGTGACGGGCGCGGTCCATCACCA
>JAURGL010000095.1 GCA_030833825.1 Vulcanococcus sp. SFB_649D_100_25
GGATCCGGTGGGCCTGCCATCTTGGCGTGCCCCGGGACCCGTTGAGCACTAATACCCAAATCGCAATGGTGACGGGCCGTGTCAGCCCTGCAAAACCCGCCTCGCAGCACCGATGAACGTTGTTACCATCGCCCGGTAACCCACAGCCCGCGGTTTTTCCCACCCATGACGATCGCTGTAGGGCGCGCGCCGCAGCGGGGATGGTTCGACATCCTCGATGACTGGCTCAAGCGCGACCGCTTCGTTTTTGTCGGGTGGTCGGGTCTGCTCCTGTTCCCCACCGCCTACCTGGCGCTGGGTGGCTGGCTGACCGGCACCACCTTTGTCACCTCCTGGTACACCCACGGCATTGCCAGCTCCTATCTGGAGGGCTGCAACTTCCTCACCGCTGCGGTGAGCAGCCCGGCTGATGCCATGGGCCACTCCCTTCTCCTGCTCTGGGGCCCTGAAGCCCAGGGCGACTTCGTGCGCTGGTGCCAGCTCGGCGGCCTGTGGACCTTCGTGGCCCTGCACGGTGCCTTCTCCCTGATCGGCTTCATGCTGCGTCAGTTCGAGATCGCCCGTCTGGTGGGCATCCGCCCCTACAACGCCATCGCCTTCTCCGGCCCGATTGCGGTGTTCGTCAGTGTCTTCCTGATGTACCCCCTCGGCCAGAGCAGCTGGTTCTTCGCTCCCAGCTTCGGTGTGGCAGCGATCTTCCGCTTCCTCCTCTTCCTGCAGGGCTTCCACAACTGGACCCTGAACCCCTTCCACATGATGGGCGTGGCCGGCATCCTCGGCGGCGCACTGCTGTGTGCGATCCACGGGGCCACGGTGGAGAACACCCTGTTCGAAGACTCCGATCAGGCGAACACCTTTAAGGCGTTCGAACCCACCCAGGAAGAAGAGACCTATTCGATGGTCACCGCCAACCGCTTCTGGAGCCAGATCTTCGGGATCGCCTTCTCCAACAAGCGCTGGCTGCACTTCTTCATGCTGTTCGTGCCTGTGATGGGCCTGTGGACCAGCAGCATCGGCATCATCGGCCTGGCCCTCAACCTGCGTGCCTACGACTTCGTGTCGCAGGAAATCCGCGCTGCTGAGGACCCCGAGTTCGAGACCTTCTACACGAAGAACATTCTTCTGAACGAAGGCCTGCGCGCCTGGATGGCCCCCGCGGACCAACCGCACGAAAACTTCGTCTTCCCTGAAGAGGTTCTGCCCCGCGGCAACGCTCTTTGATCCCTGGTGGTTTCAACGAGTTTCTGCAGGCTCCCTTCGGGGAGCCTTTTTTATTGGCGAAAAACTGTCGTTATCCACACACGCCGCACTGGCGCTCCCGATAGCATGAGCGGGTCTCGTCAGCAGTGATGTGGCCACGCAGAACCCTTCGGGGGGAAGCGTTGCCGGATGCATCGCCGGCTGGCATTAACCCCACAGGAGGAGGTGCCCGTGTCCCAGAGTTCTATGAAGCAGGGTCTGCTGATCGCGGAGAACGCCGGCTGATTTCGGCGCCTCGTTCCTAGATCAAACGGTTCCGCGTCAGAGCGGACCCGGCGAGAGCCCCCGGTTCCCTTTGGGAGTCGGGGGCATCGTTTTACTTGGCAGTGCGACTTAGATCGGGCTGGCGCACGAGAGCCAATACGCCAACTAAGCAGGGCAGAGCCAAGGTGCAGAGCCGCAGCAACAGGGTGACAGCTAAGGCCTGGGAGCGGTCGGCGCCGTAGAGCATCGCCAGGCCAATCGAGGTGGCTTCACTGGTGCCTAGGCCTGCGGGGAGGAGTGAGATCACTCCGCCCAGGCCGGTGGCGGTGCGGATCACGGCGGTGTGGTGCCAATCCAGCGGCACCCCCAACCCCCCATAGACGGCCATCAACAACCAGGCTTCGGCCATCCAGCAGAAACACGCCATCAGGGTTCCCACCAGCAGCGGCCAGGGCTTCATCAGTTGGCGCATGCGCCCCATCGCCAGCAGGGCCTCGCGCAGGAGACGAAGGAGTCCGCTCCAGCGTTGATGCAGGGGGAGGGTCTCGAGCCAGTGCTCCATGCGGCGCAGCACCCGCGGATGGGTCAGCAGCCAGCCCCCGCCTCCCAGGACGGCAAGGCCGATCAGCATCGCTGCCCAAACCCGCTCCCCCAGGCCCCAGCTCAGCACCAGCAGTGCACTGGCTAGATCAGCCAGCCGTTCCGCCAGGGTGATGCCGACTCCAACGGTGAGGGGAAGACCATGGCGGCGTTGCAGCCAGAGCCCGCGAACGGCCTCTCCGCTACGGCCGGGTGCGGCGATCAGGGCCAGACCCGCCGCATAAATCTTGGCGGCCGCTTTAAAGCGCAGCGGAAAGCCCAGTTGCTGCAAATAAAACTGCCAGCGGCCCTCCAGCACCAGATGGTTGCTCAGGCAGATCGCCGGGGCGATCAACCACCACTGCCAGGGGAGTTGCCACAAGGTCGCACTCACCTCCTGGATCCCGAAGGCGGTGGTGAGGCCCAGGTAGATCGCTAGGGCGGCGACCAGTCCAAACAGCCAGCGGCGACGCATCAGGGGATGAAACGCAGCTTCCGGGCTGCATACAGGCACATCTGAGCCAGGATCAGGCCCTCTTTGACATGGGCGATGTTGGAGGAGCCGTAGCTGCGCTCCTGATAGCGCACTGGCACCTCAACGATCTTGAGGTTGAGTTTGCTGGCGCCGAACAGCAGGTCAAAGTCTCCGAAGGGGTCGAAGTCTCCGAAGTAACTGCGACCGGCCTTGAGACGTTCGTAGTCCTGCTTCCAGATCACCTTCGTGCCGCACAGCGTGTCTTTGAGCCGCTGGCGCAGCAGCCAGGAGAAGACGGCGGCGAAAAACCGATTGGCGGCCGTGTTCAGCGGGGGCATCGCTTCCCAGCTGCGGGGGTAGACGAGGCGGCAGCCATTGACGAACTCCCCCCGTCCATCGGCCATGGCCTGGGCAAAGCGCGGCAGATCCTCAGGCCTCACGGTGAGATCGGCATCGAGGATCATCAACACCTCCCCCTCGGCCTGATCGAACCCGAGCCAGACCGCATCGGCCTTGCCCTTGCCGCTCTGGCGGAATTTGCGCAGCCGCAACGGACCCTGGTAGGTGGCGCAGACCCGCTCGATTTCCTCCCATGTGTTGTCGGAGGAATGCCCCTCCACGAACAGCACCTCGGTGAAGCGCCCCAGTTGAGGCAGGCGCTCGATCGCCGGAGCAATGTTCCCGGCTTCGTTGCGGGCGGGGATCACCACGCTGACGCTGGGGTTCTGCCGCTGCTGACGGCCAGGGCGGGCCACCATCCAGTGGGTCAGGCCCAGGTTGTCGATCAGCGGGAGTTGGCTGAGCCAACGGTTGGCCAGCGGGGTGATCAGCGGGATCCGGCGTGGGATCAAGCAGCGCTGCCCCTGCTTGAGCACTTCCCAGCCCGCCAGGTCCAGCAGGTTGTTGACGTCGTTGGGCGTCAACCAGCTCTCTGGGGGTTGCGGTTGCCGTTGACCGAGGCGCTCGGCGGCTTTCAGGAGCGGTTGCCAGAGCCAGTTGTGGAAACTCACCACCAGGCGAGTGCGCGGGTGGCAGAAGGCCTCGAGCCGCTCCAGCAAACCCTGCACGTCCTGAAGAGTGTTGAGGGTGTTGGGCAGCAGGATCACATCGAAGGGCTGGCTTTCTCCGATGCTCTGGGGGCTGATGGTTTCGGGATCAGCCGTCAGGATTCGCAGCTCCGGGTGGCGCTCCCGCGCCGCCTGAGCCAGGTCGGGATTGACTTCGATGCCGACCCCATGGGCCGGTTGGAGGCGAGCCAGCAGATCGGCGGGGCCGCAGCCGATCTCCAAGACCCGCTGCCCGGGGGGCACCAAGAGTTGATGCAGGCGCTCCAGATCGGCGTAGTACGTGCGGTTGCGCTGCCGGAAGCGGATCTGCTGACTCGGGGCACTCATGAACGAAGCAGGCTCAGGGTTTGGGGCAGATCCAGGCGCAGGGCGCTGGCCACGATGCGCAGGGTGCGCACTGTGCTGTTGTCAGGACTCATCTTCGCCGCTTGATCAAGGGCGCTCTGCGCTGCGGCAGGGCGGAAGCGATACAGCTCCACCACACCAAGCCCAAGCAGGGCGTTGGGGTTGCCCGGATCGAGGCGCTGCACCTGCTGCAGAGTCAAAGCAGCATCGCCCGCATGGCGTTGCAGGGCCTGCGCCAGAGCCAGTCCGTAGAGATCGTTGAGGTTTTGGGGTTCCTGCTGGAGCCGTGCGGACAGGATCGTCTCGGCATTGGCCAGATACACCTGCTCCGGATCGCTCTGGTTGAGCTGCCCCACCTTGGAGAAGAGGTCATCCAGCTCTCCGCGGCGCAGTTGCCCCCCCAGGCTCCGCAGCAGGGCGACCCGGTTGCTGGCCAGCGCCCCAGGCGTGGCCTCAGCCGGCTGCAGTTGCACGAGCGGATCGGCGAGCTTGATGGGTTGGCGGGCTCCATTGGCTTGCAGGAGCTGTAGTTGCGCAGTCCACGGGCCCCCGCTCGCGGGAAGTGCCAGGCGTTGTTCCACCTGCAGGCAACCGGTTTCAGCCCGCAGCAGGCCCTGGCCCACTGCCTGATCCGCCTGCAGGCTCTCGCGGCCGTTGCGTAGATCGATGAGCAATTGGGCCCCGCTCAACTGTTGGGCGCGTCCCCTCAGCTGCACCTGCAGCCCCCCGGGGATCGCTTCGAGTCGGGCGCTGGGGAGACGCCCTTCGCAGCGCACCGCATCCGCCTGCACGCTGAGTTGGCGGCGCCTCATCAAGACAGCGGTGCTGCCATCGGGCAGGGCCCAGCGGCCGGCCTCTTGAAACGCTGGCGATTCCATCACCAACTCGCTTTGGCGGGCCTGGCGTTCATCGCTCATCACCCCCTGGTCGCCCCCCTTCAGGAGGAACCAATCGAAGTTGCTCAGTTCCTCGTCGCTGCGGTCTTTGGGGGCCACGGTCTGCCGGGCTGCCACACGGGCCTGCTGCCGGCGGCCTTCGGCCTCCAGGTTGAAGGCATTGAGGCGCTCACTGTCGGGGAGCACCGCCAGGGTGGAGAGCTGGTGGGGACTGGTTTGGCGGATCGCGGCCACGATCTGCTCGAGCGGCCAGCCGCTCTCTCGGTTGGGGCGATGGGGCGGGAAGCCGGTGAGATCAGCCCCCCAGCCGAACTGGCTCCAGGCCACCCCGCTTAAGCCGAGGATCACGATGGCTGCCTTCCAGAGAGGGCCCCAGCGCTGCTGCACCTGAGCCACCAGGATCCCCAGCAGCAGGGCGAACTGGGGCAGCAGGGGCAGCACGAAGCGGAAGTCTTTGCTGGACATCAGGATGCAAACCAGCAGGCCCCCCAGCGGGAAGCTCAGCCACCACAGCCACCATCCGGCTGGCCTTGGGGCTAGCTGCAAGCGCCCGCCCCGGCGCAGGCGCTGTACCAGCGCAAGGGCCGCCCCGGCCAGTACCAATCCGGTGAGGGCGCTCCCCTGCATCGTGGGCAGCAGCTTCGGGTAGTAGAGCCAGCCCTCGAGGCTGTTGGCCTCCAGGCCCTCCTGGTAAGCCACGCCCCATTGGCGGGCTTTGTTGATCGTGCTGAGGATCGTCAGCCAGTTCTGGCTGAGCCAGGGCCAGGCCAGGGCCCAGGCCACGACCACAGCTAGGAGTCCCTGCAGGGTGCTGATCCAGTGGCGCCGGCGGGCTGCGCGCAGCACCAGCAACGCCAGGGGCAGCCAGAGGAGCACCAGTCCCGTGGGCCTGGTGAGGACCACCGCTCCCAGCCCCGCTCCGGCGGCCACGGCCCACCACCAGCGACCGCGGCCCGGTGCGCTCCAGCGCCACCGGCTCAGGAGCCACCAGCTGAGGGTGAGCACCGCCGTGAGGCTGAGGTCAATCAGGTAGTCGGTGCGCTGGTTCAGCAGGGCCGGCGCCAGGGCGCTGAACGTGGCGGCCCAGAGGCCAGCGCTGCGGCTGTGGAGTTGCCGTCCCAACCCATAGGTGCTCAGAAGCAACAGTCCGTTGAACACGGCCCCTGAGGCCATCGCGCTGGCGAAGCTCGGCCCCAGCAGCGCAAGCACTGGAGCGCTGAGCACATAGGTGAGCGGACCCCGGTAGCTGGGGGCTTGCGCCCAGAGCTCATGCCACCAAAGGCCGCTCCAGGGGGCAGGGCTGCTGAGGACCTGCCAGATGCCGAAGGCGCGGCTGAGGTGATCGCCCTGGTCCCAGGCGGGAGGGGCCTGGTGCTGCTGAATCCAGAGGCCGTCCAGCAGCAGGCAGAGCAGCCAGAGGGCCAGCAGCAGCAGGCCATCGCGCCGGTTCAGTTGCCGCTGGGGCTGCGTACCAAGGTCCATGGGGCCAGATCATCGCCCGAGGCCAGGGGGATCAGCTCCCGATTGGCGGAATCCTGCAGGGCCTGTGTGTCAATCCAGGCCAAGCTGCCTGGCTTCAGTGCCGCCGCGCTCTCCACCTTTGCTCCCAACTGCGGAGTCCCCAGGGCCAGCAGGATCAGCTGGGCATGGGCCTGGCCGCTCAGGGGGCTGCCGCTGATGACGGCCAC
>JAURGL010000096.1 GCA_030833825.1 Vulcanococcus sp. SFB_649D_100_25
CGACCAGGACGAAGACGACGAGGACGAGGAGGAGGAAGCACCCTGGCTGGACAGCTGGCTGGCTGACTGGCGCTGGCCCCAGATCCAGTGGCCCGAGCTCCAGTGGCCCCAGCTGCCGCAACCCTCGCGCCGCACCGCCACGGTGGCGCCCAGCAAACGCAGCAGGTTGAGCAGTTTTTGCAGCCCTTTCCCCTGCAACCCCCCCGCATTCACGGTGTGCAGCGGGATCCCGGCCGGGACCAGCTCCGTTTCCAGCCGATCGGGGACCCCCAGCCAGTGGATGGTCCAGCTCTTGGGCAGCGCCTCGGCGACGGCGAGGGCAGGGAAGAGATGTCCGCCGGTCCCGCTGGCAGCGATCAACAGGCGAGACATGGGCAGCGCTGATGAGCGCGCCTAACTTAAGAGTCATATCCCCTTTGAGCTCCTGTGCTGTTGCGCTCTTGTCTGTCGGCCGCTGCAGCGCTGTCAGCTCTGGTGATCGCTGCTCCGCTGCGGGCAGCCCCCAGCCTTGAGGCCCTCCAGAGCGCCCTCAACAGTGAGTCATCCACGGCCCTGCAGGCTGTGCTCCAGCCCGGTGCCGGTCTGGATCCCGCCGTGGTGCTGCAGCGCCGCGATTGGTTGCGGGCCCAGTTCCCCGACGCCAGCTGGCAAGTCGCCCCCGGATCCACCCTGAAGGATGGGCGCCCCACCACCGAGGTCAGCGTGCGCGGTAGCCGTCAGCAGGGGCCCTACAAGTTCCGCTTTGAGGCCACCCAGACCCTGGTGCTGGGGACCAGTGGCGAGCACTTCAGCAGCCAGGACGTGATCCAGGAGAGCTCCACCCTGCGCAGTGGAGATCCCAACCTCAAGGTGAGCCTGTTGATCCCGGATGCGGTGCTGACCGGACAGCGCTACGACCTCGATGTGGTCTTTGATGATCCCCTCAACGGGGCGGTGGTGGCCGGTGCCATCAAGCCCGTGAGCGTCAGCGAGCTGTTGCGTCTGCAGGCCCCTGATCTGCAGCTTGAGGCCCTCGGTGGTGGTGGCCTGTTCAAGACCGTCCAGGCTCCCTTCCAACCCGGCAGTCAGACCTGGGCCGTCCTGCTCGTGCATCCCAAAGGGATCGTGGCCGCCTCCAAGCAGGTGCGGGTGGTCGCCAGCAAGGCCGACCTCAAGCTCTGAACCAGCGGGCCAGGGCGGAGACATCGAGATCGCTGCAGCCCTGCTGGATCAGTGCGTCCTCCATGGCCGCCACCTGGGTTGTCACCGGCAGGTGCAGCTCGGCCTCCTCCGCTGCGGCCAGGGCAATGGCCAGGTCCTTGCGGTGCAGGGCCAGCCGAAAGCCCAGGGGGTAGTGGTCGTGGATCATCTGCTGGCTTCGGTGCTCCAGGGCCCAGGAGCCGGCGGCTCCACCCTTGAGGGCCTGCACCAGCTGCTCCTGGGGCAGCCCCAGCCGGTGCGCCAGGGCCAGGGCTTCGGCCACCGCCGCATAGCTGCCCGCCACCAGCACCTGATTGACAGCCTTGGCCCGCTGCCCCGAACCCACCGCGCCGAAGTGGTGGATGCCCCCCCCGATCACATCCAGCACCGGCCTGGCCCGCTCCAGCTGCTCCGCCGTTCCCCCCACCAAGACCGAGAGGGATCCGGCCTTCGCCCCCTCCGTGCCCCCCGTGACCGGGGCATCGATGTAGGCCACCCCCTGTTGGGCCAGGGATGCGGCGATCCCCTGGCTCACCGCTGGGCTGATGCTCGAGAAGTCCACCACCAGGCAACCCTTCGGCAGCGCTGTTCTGGCCTCCTCCACGACCTGCTGCACGGCGATGTCGTCGCTGAGGCAGAGCAGGACCAGATCCGCATCGCCTACGGCTTCGGCTGGATCACTGGCACCTCTGGCCCCCGCTTGCAGGAACGGCTCCATCCGTTCGGCCGTGCGGTTGAACACCGTCAGGGCGTAGCCCGCCTGGAGCAGGTTGTGGGCCATCGGCGCCCCCAGGGCGCCAAGACCGAGAAAGGCCAGCTGTTGGGGCTGCTCAGCGTTGACCGCCGGCGGATGGGTTGGCTTGACGGCGTTGATGGCCCCACTCCTTCAGTTCGCTGCGCTCCACGCTGCCATCACCGTTGCGGTCGATGGCGTTGAACTGCCTCTGCAGCCACGGAAAGCGCTCGGCCTCCTGTCGATCGACGCGCCCATCACGGTTCTGATCGGCCTTGCGCAAAAAGCGCTTGGAGCGCTCATCGGCGCTGGGGCGACCGGGCTTGAGATCAGCCGGGGCCAGAAATCCCCGTTGCCCCTGATCCAACCGTTCGAAGTGACGCTCCAGGTAGGGGTGGCCCTGCACCTCGTTGCGCTCCAGGCGTTGGTTGCCGTTGCGATCGAGCTGCTGGAACAACTGCTGCAGCCGCTGTTCGTAGGTCCTCAGCTCCTGGGGGGTCTGGGCCTGCGCGGCGGCGCCCCAAAGCCACAGCAGCACCAGGGCGTGCCGGGGCTTGATCCTGACTGGGGCAGGAAACCTCATGAACGCAGGCTATGGAGCCGGACCCGGCTCCAGGCCGCAGTCTCTTGGGCCAAGGTGTGACCAGATCTGTCCAGGGCGTTTTCTGCGGGGCAATCTCCATACAGTCGAAGCAGCGGTGAGCTCTGCAGTTCGATGGCCTTGGCGGTCCGCAGCAGCCCCCAGCGGATCTGGGTGGTGGATGACGACCCGGAGCAGCGACGCCTGCTCGGCACCTATCTCACCGATCAGGGCTATGACGTGCGCTGCTTGAGCACCGGTGAGCAGTTGATGGTGCGTCTGGAGAGTCAGCGGCCGGATCTGGTGGTCCTGGATCTGATGTTGCCGGGCGAGGACGGCCTCACCCTGCTGCGGCGCCTGCGCGATGGCGGGGATGACCTGCCGGTGGTGATGCTCACCGCCAAGGGGGATGGGGTGGATCGCATCATTGGCCTCGAGCAGGGGGCGGACGACTACCTGGGCAAGCCCTTCCTGCCCCGGGAGCTCACGGCCCGAATTGAGGCGGTGCTGCGGCGCCGGGTCAGCCTGCCGGCTGGGGCCCCCCTGGCGGAGGGGCAAGTGGTGGAATTTGGGGATCTCCGCCTGGATCTCGCCGCCCGCAGCCTGGAGCGCGGCGGCCAGCCCCTGGTGATCACCAGCGGTGAATTCAGCCTGTTGGCGGCCTTCGTCCAGCACCCCCATCGCCCCCTTTCACGGGAGCGTCTGATCGAGTTGGCCCGCGGTCCGGAGTCGGGCACCGACAGCCGGAGCATGGATGTGCAGGTCTCCCGCGTCCGCAAGCTTGTGGAACCCGACCCCGGGCGTCCCCGTTACCTGCAAACGGTGTGGGGCTATGGCTACGTGTTCGTGCCCGATGGCCAACCACGCACCCGTTAAGTACGCCCTGGCTGGGGCCGGGCTCTCAGCCCTGTGTTTGGCCGTCCTGCAGACCCTCCTGGCCCAGCGCCTGGAGCGGGCCCAGATCAGCCAGATGGGCCCTGAGGTGGCCTTCAACCTGCGTCTGGGTGAGCTGGCTCTCGACCGGCTGCCGCCCCAGGCCCTCTCCCGGCTCAGTGGACTGCCCCTGCGGGTGGGTGCCTCGCCCCCCGTGAGCGATGACGGTCGTCTAAGCCGGCAGGCCCAGCAGCTCCAGCAGGAGCTCTGCCGCCGCCTCAAGCCCTGCCCGCCGGTCCTGCCTGCGGCGGCTGCCACCCCAGGCCTCTGGGTGGAGCTGCTCTCGCCGCTGGAGCCGGTGTGGCTCTTCACCCCCGTGGGGCCGCCCCAGCGCTGGCCTCCCGATCCCCTGCTCCTGGGGGTGTCTTTGCTGGCGGGAAGCATTTCCGCCTCGCTCCTGTTCCTGTGGTGGGAGGTCCAGGTCCCCCTGCAGCGGTTGGAGCAGGCCCTGGGGTCGGTGGGGCGCTCCGCCAACGTCGCCCCAGCCCTGCCTGAGGAGGGGGCCGACGTGGTCCGCTCCCTCACCGGCCGCTTCAACGCCATGGTGGATCGCCTCGCTGCCAATGAGCGGGACCGGGCAACGATGCTGGCGGGCATCGCCCATGACCTCAAGAGTCCCCTGACGCGGCTGCGCCTGCGTCTGGGTCTCGGGGCCGCTGGCCCAGATCAGCGGCAGGCCGAGGCAGATCTGGATGCACTCGAACGCATCACCAGTCAGTTTTTGTTGTTTGCCGGTGGTGGCGATGGGGAGGCCCCGGTGCGGCTTCCCCTGGATCAGTGGCTGGCGGAGCTGACGGGGCCGATCGCCGCCGATCAGATCCAGCTCGATCTCACACCGATGGAAGCCAGCGTGCAGCCGGTGGCTCTGGCCAGGGCTGTGGGGAACCTGATCGACAATGCCTTGAGCCACGGCAGCTCGCCCCTGCGCCTGGTTCTGCGGGCCGAGCCTGCGGAGGGTTTCCGGATCGAGGTCTGGGATCAGGGCCCAGGGATCGACCCGAAGCAGTGGCCCCAGGCCTTGATGCCCTTCCAACGCTTGGATCGGGCCAGGGGCGGGAGCGGGCACTGTGGTCTGGGGCTGGCCATCGCCGCCCGGGTGGCCGCCAGCCATGGGGGTGGACTCGAACCGCTTCGCTCAGACCAGGGTTTTGGTGTCCTGTTGCGCGGTCGCTCCCTCCCCATGGCCTGAGGCAGTCGGATTCAGTCACAGCTCAGGACGGATCGAGTCACAGCTGAACAGGGGATTGCGCGCAGCCTGACGGGGTCATCACTGATCCCTTTTGATCGCTATGTCCTCTCTGTTTCGAGCTGTCCAACTGGGTCTGCTGCTCAGCCTGGCCACCGCCGCCGCCCCAGTTCTGGCGGACGGTGGACCAGCCAATCGCCAGGGCTTTGGCAAACGCAATGCCGAAGCGCTCTCCCAGCTGACGAGCCGCGAGCGTCAGGGTTATTTCAACGGGCTTCGCGGCTTGGAACGTCGCCGTTTTGATCAGCGTCAGGCTGATCTCAGCAGCCTCGAGCGCTGCCTCAATGCGCGCTCGACGTCATCCATCACCTGCTTCCAGGAGAACCGCCAGCAGGGCGCTGAGCAGCGGCTGAAGTGGCGCCGCGATCTGCAGGCCCTGCGGCAGCGCTACAACCTGCCGGCGATGCCCGAGCGGGAGCAGCGTTCCGGGGAGCACCACTGGAAGCGCGGCTAGTCGGGGTGCCGGACGGCCGAAACCATAAAAAAGAGGCCCCGTCTGGGGCCTCCGGCACAGCGCTTTGGCAGGGGCGATCAGGCTTCGTCGAGGGCGGCCACACCGGGCAGAACCTTGCCTTCCAGCAGCTCAAGGCTGGCGCCACCACCGGTGGAGATATGGGACATCTTCTCGGCCAGGCCAGCCTTCTCCACAGCGGCCACGGAGTCACCGCCGCCGATGATCGTGCAGCAGCCCTTGCCGCTCAGGTCAGCCAGGGTGGTGGCGATGGCGTTGGTGCCAGCGGCGAAGGCGTCGAACTCGAACACGCCCATGGGGCCGTTCCAGATCACGGTCTTGCAGTCGGCCAGGGCCTCCTGGAACACCTTCACGGAATCGGGGCCGATGTCGAGGCCCATCCAGCCGTCGGGGATGGCGTTCACATTGGCGATCTGGCTGTTGGCGTCAGGGGCGAAGTTGTCGGCCAGCACCACATCGGTGGGCAAAAGGAACTGAACACCCTTGGCAGCGGCCTTGGCCTCGAGCTCCTTGGCCAGCTCCAGCTTGTCCTCTTCCACCAGGCTCTTGCCGACGGCCAGGCCGCGGGCCTTGTAGAAGGTGAAGATCATGCCGCCGCCGACAAGGATCTTGTCGCACTTGTCGAGCAGGGCCTCGAGCACGCCGATCTTGGAGCTCACCTTGGAGCCACCCACGATCGCGGCCAGGGGACGCTTGGGCTCATCGATGGCGCCCTGCAGGTACTGCAGCTCCTTCTCCATCAGGTAGCCGGCCACGCTGGGGCTCAGGTACTGGGTCACGCCCTCGGTGGAGGCGTGGGCGCGGTGGGCGGCGCCGAAGGCGTCGTTCACATACACATCAGCCAGGGCTGCCAGCTGCTTGGCGAAGTCGCCCTCGTTCTTCTCTTCCTCGGCGAAGAAGCGCACGTTCTCCAGCAGCACCACGTCGCCCTCGGCCATGGCGGCCACCTTGGCTTCGGCGTCGGGGCCGATGCAGCTGTCGGTCTTCACCACGCTCTTGCCGAGCAGTTCGCTCAGGCGAGCGGCCACGGGGGTGAGGCGCATGCCCTCGTTCACCTGGCCCTTGGGACGGCCGAAGTGGGCCGAGAGGATCACCTTGGCGCCCTTGCCGGTGAGGTCGTTGATGGTGGGCAGGGCCGCGCGGATGCGGGTGTCTTCGTTGGCCAGGATCGAGGCTGCAAGAATGGCCGCGTTGGTCGCGCCCGCGACGCCGATGGCGAGCGTGGCGACGGGAATGCCGGCTGGCATCTGCACGATGGAGAGCAACGAGTCGAGGCCGTTCAG
>JAURGL010000097.1 GCA_030833825.1 Vulcanococcus sp. SFB_649D_100_25
ACGGCGGCGCTGCTGATTGATCAGCTCGAGCAATTTGACTGCTCTGGGATCCTGAGGGATCCCTTTTTTTTGACCGAATCGTCGACCTGGCCATGTTCCTCAGCGTCGTCATCCCCACCTACAACCGGCTGCCGATCCTCGAGAAGTGCCTGCGGGCCCTCGAGAGTCAGCGATTGGCTGCACCGATCAGCAACTACGAGGTGGTGGTGGTGGATGACGGGTCCACCGATGACACGGTGAACTGGCTGCTCCGCAACAGCGCGGCCTATCCCCACGTCCGCCTGATTCAGCAGGATCACGGTGGCCCCGCCGAAGGCCGGAACCGCGGCGTCGAGCATGCCCGTGGGGATGTGATCGTGTTCATCGACAGCGACCTCGTTGTCACGGACACCTTTTTGCTCTGTCATGCCCGCCAGCTGCAGCAGAGCTGGGAGCAGAGAGGTGATCGCCTCTGCTTCACCTATGGCGCGGTGATCAACACCGCCAACTTTGAGTCCCCCACCAGCGAGCCCCACAAGCTGCGGGATCTGTCTTGGGCCTATTTCGCCACGGGCAATGTGGCCATTGATCGTCAGGTCCTTGAGCGCAGTGGTCTCTTTGACACGCGTTTCCGCCTCTATGGCTGGGAGGATCTCGAGCTCGGTGAGCGTCTCCGCAGGATGGGAGTGGTTCTGGTCCGCTGTCCCCAGGCCGTCGGCTATCACTGGCACCCGCCCCTGAGCCTTGATCAGGTCCCCCGACTGATCGCCGTTGAAGGGGAGCGGGCCAAGATGGGGCTGGTGTTCTACCGGAAGCACCCCACCAGGCGGGTGCGATTCATCATCCAGTTCACCGTCCTGCACCGGATCCTTTGGGAGTTGCTCACCCTGGGCGGTGTCCTGAACGAGCGCAGCTTGCGTCCGCTCTTGGCCTGGCTCATCCGCCACGGCAAACCTGGTCTCGCGATGGAACTCCTGCGCCTGCCCCTGAACCGCATCGGTGTGCGGGCGCTCTATGCCGAAGCCCAGGCCGCTGGCCTCCGCTGAGGGACCGCCTGTTTGGTAGTGTCAGCAGGCACTTTCACCCCGCACACCTGCGTGTTTCGGGTGATTGCTCCAGATCATGCAGGCCCTGAGCCTGGCTGGCTGGTGTGATCCCTGGCAGGTGGAGGCGAACCCGAAACCCAACTCAACCATGGCTGTTGTCACCCTCGCCGAAATGATGGAGGCGGGCGCCCACTTTGGGCACCAAACCCGTCGTTGGAACCCCAAGATGTCGCGCTACATCTACTGCGCGCGCAACGGTGTTCACATCATTGACCTTGTGCAAACTGCGGTTTGCATGAACAACGCCTACAAGTGGGTCCGCAGTGCCGCACGCAGCGGCAAGCGTTTCCTGTTTGTCGGCACCAAGAAGCAAGCTTCTGAGGTGATCGCCATTGAGGCCACCCGTTGCGGAGCTGCCTACGTGAACCAGCGCTGGCTGGGCGGCATGCTCACCAACTGGACCACCATGCGCGCCCGGATTGATCGCCTCAAGGATCTCGAGCGGATGGAGTCCTCCGGTGCGATTGCGATGCGCCCCAAAAAGGAAGCCGCCGTGCTGCGCCGTGAACTGGAGCGCCTTCAGAAATACCTCGGTGGCCTGAAGAACATGCGTCGCCTGCCCGACGTGGTGGTGCTGGTGGATCAGCGCCGCGAGACCAACGCCGTGCTGGAAGCCCGCAAGCTGGACATCCCCCTGGTGTCGATGCTGGACACCAATTGCGATCCCGATCTCTGCGACGTGCCCATCCCCTGCAACGACGATGCCGTTCGTTCTGTGCAGCTGGTGCTTGGCCGCCTCGCCGATGCCATCAACGAAGGTCGCCATGGCTCCGCTGAGCAAGGTGCCTACGACGACGGCCAGGCCTGATCCCGTCGATCCCAACCTGTCAGTGGTGAGAGCTTCCCTGCGGGGAAGCTCTTCGGTGTTGCTGACATCTTTGTTTTGAACCCCTCGTACCCCCACCATCCCCATGGCTGAGATCTCCGCCAAGCTGGTCAAAGAACTGCGCGACATGACCGGCGCAGGCATGATGGATTGCAAGAAAGCCCTGGCTGAGACCAGCGGTGACAAGGACAAGGCCGTCGAGTGGCTGCGTCAAAAGGGCATCGCTTCCGCTGAGAAGAAGTCCGGTCGCGCCGCTGCAGAAGGTGCCATCGGCAGCTACATCCACACCGGTGCCCGCGTGGGCGTCCTGGTGGAAGTGAACTGTGAAACCGATTTCGTCGCCCGCGGCGAAATTTTCCAGGACCTGGTTCGCAACGTCGCCATGCAGGTTGCCGCCTGCCCCAACGTGGATTTCGTGCGGGTCGAGGACATCCCTGCTGAGGTCGCTGATCGCGAAAAGCAGATCGAAATGGGCCGCGATGACCTGGCTGGCAAGAAGGAGGAGATGAAGGAGAAGATCGTGGCTGGCCGGATCGGCAAGCGCCTCAAGGAGATGGCTCTGCTCGATCAGCCCTACATCAAGGACAGCGGCATGACCGTTGACGAACTGGTGAAGCAGATTTCCGGCAAGGTCGGCGAGAACATCCAGGTGCGCCGTTTCGTGCGCTTCAACTTGGGTGAAGGCATCGAGATCGACAAGATGGACTTCGCTGCTGAAGTCGCCGCCATGCAGGCTGCCTGATCTCGAGGCGCTCCTTGGATCCCAACGCCCGGTCCCTGGACGACGCCCAGCGTCAGCTCCTCGTTCTGCTCCAAGAGCAAGAGGAGCTCACACCGGCCCTGTATCGCGACCTGGCTCTCTATCTCCAGGTCCTTCGTGATGGCCTGTTGCACGCTGTGCAGCAGGCCTGTTTTCATTTGGCGACTCAGGTGGTGCCTGAGCGCTACAACCAGCTCCCCGTCGAACGTCGCCAGGCTTTTCAGCAGCGCCTGCGCCAGCTGGTGGGTCGCTGCTGTTCCCTGCTCACCGTCGAGCAGTTGATGGGGCTTGCCGCTCAGCACCAGCGCCGGGAGCAACGCCGGCAACTGAAGAAGCAACAGGAGCTGTTGAGTGCCTTCCTCGAGGGGGGGGCTGGGGCAGAGGTGGCGGCCGCCACGACCGCGGATGCAGACCAGCCTGCTGAGGCGGAACCCCTGCCGCCGCCGGCTGGATCGATCAACCTGAGCCTTGATCTGCCCCTGGCGGCCGACTTCTTTGAACACGGTGTCCCTGGGCTGGCTTCGGTCCCCAGGCAACCGGCTGCCAGCTCCACCGACGGCCCTGCAGAGGCTGAAGGCAGCTCTGAGCTCTCCTTGATGCAAAGCCTGTTCGAATTGGCGGCCCAGGGACTCTCGGCCGATCGAGCCGTGCCAGACGATGCCTCGGGTCTCAGTGCCAGGGACCGCCCCCCTGCAGAGCTTGGGGAATCAGAGGGTGAGGACCCCCTTCAGGACCTCACCGGTTGGGGCGCCCCCTTCCAACCCGAGGTGACCTCACCGCAGATTCCCCGTGATCCGCTGCTGCAGCTGCGCTGGTGGGCCCATTTCGATCGCGCCCTGCGCTTGCGGCTGCGCAACCTCTCCCATGCGGTGAATGTGGAGATGATGCGGATGGGCCTGGCCCAGGGGCTCCTTCCCGTCAGCCTGTTGGATGCGGCACTGCAATCCCAGGTGGAGGTGTTGCCTGCACCCGCCAATCTCCTGCGCCTTGCGCTGCCCATCAGCCTCTCGCCGGCCCCCCCAGAGGCTTTAGCCCCGACCGAAGTCCTCACCCTCTTGCTGCGCTGCAGCGATCTGGAATTTGAGCAGCCGAAGCTGCGCACCTGCCACAAGCGACTCGAGCAGAGGAGGCGCGCATTGCGCACAATGGCCAAGCGCTACCGCACCTGGCAGCGCCGGGTCAGCGCCCTTGAAGCTGAGCAGCAGTGGTTCCAGGACAGCTCCCCACCTCCGAACCCAGCGGCGGACCGCACCTAGCGGTTCAGGTGTGGATGCGTCCGCTGCAGCAGGCCCTGCAGCTGGAGGCTGAGCGCGGCTTCGGTGATCTGCAGGGCCGCCGTGAGGTGTTTAGCCGCTACCTGGCCCGCGAACTCGCCGCACCCCCTTCAGGGCTCGATGACCGACGCAGCGCAGCCCTCGCTGAGCTGGCGGAAGCCTATGGCTCCTATGGGGAGCAACCTCCATCCCGCCGACAGAGCCTGGTGCGGCGCACCAGGCAATTCCTGCATGAGCTGCAAAGAGCCCTGCAACCCCCTTCGCCGGTGGCACCGCCCCGGCTCCGGCTGGTGGAGACAGCGCCTGCTTCCCTCGGGGTTCCTGCCCAGAGCAGCCCCATCAGGCCAGACACCCCCCTCGCGCAGATCCGCGGCATCGGCCCCAAGAGTGCTGAACGCCTGGCCGCCCTCGATCTCTGGTTGGCCCGGGATCTGATCCGCTACTACCCGCGTGACTACCTCGACTACGCCAACCTCGTGCGGATTGCGGCGCTGGAACCCGGCAGCACAGCGACGATCGTGGCAACGGTGCGCCGCAGCCACAGCTTCACCAGCCCCCGCAACCCCAACCTCTCGATCCTTGAGTTGCAGCTGGCCGATGTGACAGGACGGATCCGCGTCTCCAAGTTTTTTGCCGGCAAGCGGTTCAGTTCCCCCGCCTGGCTGAAGGGGCAGCAGAGGCAATATCCGGCTGGAGCCACGGTGGCCATCAGCGGCCTGGTCAAGCAAACCCCCTACGGACCAGCGTTCCAGGATCCGCTGATGGAGGTGCTGGACAGCCCCACCGCCAGCGTCCGCAGTGAGCAGATCGGCCGGTTGCTGCCGGTCTACGGGCTGACGGAGGGCCTGAGCGCCGACCGGCTGCGCAACTTGATCCGCCCGCTGATCGCCGCTGCCCGTCAGTGGGGCGATCCGCTGCCGGCGCTGCTCAAGGAACGGGAGCAGCTGCTTGAGCTTGGGGAGGCGCTGGCTCAGATCCATGTCCCCACGAATCAGGAGAGCCTCGCCTCAGCCAGACGCCGCTTGGTCTTTGACGAGTTCCTCCTGCTGCAGCTGGGGCTGTTGCAACGCCGGCGTCAACTGACCTCCCGGCCCGCCCCTCCCCTTCAGGTGCAGGGCGGAGAGCTGGTGGATGCGTTCCTTCAGCTGCTTCCCTTCCCCCTCACCGGTGCTCAGACGAGGGTGTTGGCGGAGATTCGCGCAGACATCGCCCGCGAGCGACCGATGGCCCGGCTGGTGCAGGGGGACGTCGGCAGCGGCAAAACCGTTGTGGCGATTGCTTCGCTGCTCACCGCGATTGAAGCCGGATGTCAGGGGGCGCTGATGGCACCCACCGAGGTCCTGGCGGAGCAGCACTACCGCAAGCTCTGCGAGTGGCTTCCCCAACTGCATGTCAGTTGTGCCCTCCTGACCGGGTCCACCCCTGCGCGGCGGCGGCGGGAGTTACTGGCGGATCTGGCCAACGGCACCCTCAAGATGCTGGTGGGGACCCATGCGTTGCTGGAGGACCCGGTGCAGTTCGCCCGGTTGGGTCTGGTGGTGGTCGATGAGCAGCACCGTTTTGGTGTTCACCAGCGCAATCGCTTGCTCGACAAGGGCCTGCAACCCCATCTGCTGACGATGACGGCCACCCCCATCCCCCGCACCCTCGCCCTCTCGATGCATGGCGACCTGGAGGTGAGTCAGATCGATGAACTCCCCCCTGGCCGCACCCCCATCCGCACCAGCCTGGTGGCGGGAAGCGATCGCGATCAGGCCTATGCCCTGATTCGCGAGCAGGTGGCCCTTGGCCAGAGGGCCTATGTGGTGCTGCCGCTGGTGGAGGAATCCGAGAAGCTTGATCTGCGCTCCGCGGTGGATGTGCACCAACAGCTCTCCGAGGAGGTCTTCCCCGATCTGCAGGTGGGTCTGCTCCATGGCCGCATGGCCAGCGCCGAGAAGCAGGAGGCCATCCGCGGGTTTGCCTCCGGGGACACCCAGGTCCTGGTGAGCACCACCGTGGTGGAGGTGGGCGTGGATGTGCCCGAGGCCAGCGTGATGGTGATCGACCATGCCGATCGCTTTGGTCTGGCCCAGTTGCACCAGTTGCGCGGCAGGGTTGGCCGCGGTGCGGCTGCCTCCTACTGCCTGTTGGTGAACGACAGCCGCAATGCCCTGGCCCGCCAGCGTCTGGAGGTTTTGGTCCGCTCCAACGACGGCTTTGAAATCGCAGAAATGGATCTGCGCCTGCGGGGCCCCGGTCAGGTTCTTGGCACGCGGCAGAGCGGGCTCCCCGACCTGGCCCTGGCCAGCCTCACCGAAGACGGGGATGTCCTGGAGCAAGCCAGGCGCGTCGCCCAGGAGATCATTGCGGCCGACCCCGATCTGGAGCAGCATCAGCCCCTCGCCAAAGTGCTGGCGGACCAACGCCATCGCGTCGCCCAGGCGGCCCGTTTGAACTGATGACGCTGCGGCCCTGGAGCCC
>JAURGL010000098.1 GCA_030833825.1 Vulcanococcus sp. SFB_649D_100_25
CCGGGGACGCCCTGCTGACCCGAGCCTTTGAGATGGTCGCCCTGCGCAGTCCTGGTGTTCCCGCCGAGCAGCTGATCAAGGTGGTGGGTGAGCTTTCCATTGCCTCCGGGGCCCCGGGCCTGGTGGGCGGCCAGGTGGTGGATCTGGAGTGTGAAGGCAAAGACGTGGACCTCGAAACCCTCGAGTACATCCACCTCCACAAGACCGGGGCCCTGCTGCGGGCCTGCGTGCTCACCGGTGCCCTGATCGCCGGTGCCTCCGATGCTCTGCTCACGGCCCTCGGCACCTACGCCCGCGGCATCGGCCTGGCGTTCCAGATCATCGACGACATCCTCGATGTGACCGCCAGCAGCGAGGTGCTCGGCAAAACCGCCGGCAAGGACCTCACCGCCGACAAGACCACCTACCCCAAATTGTTGGGGCTAGAGGAGTCCCGCAAGCGTGCAGACGCCCTGGTGGCCGAAGCCAAGCAGGCCCTGGAGCCCTTCAACGGCGCCGGCAAGGCTGCTCCCCTGCTCGCCCTGGCTGACTACATCACCAGTCGCGATCGATGAGCCAAGCGGTGCTGACCGGTCTGTTGGATAACGGGCCCCTCTGGTGGGGATTGGCGGCCTGCGGCAGCGCCCAGCTCTCCAAATTGCTGATTGAGCTGGTGGTGCATCGCCGCTGGAACCCCAAGGTGCTGGTGGAAACCGGCGGCATGCCCTCCAGCCATTCCGCACTTCTTACGGGTACAGCGGCCGCCCTGGGCTGGCAGCAGGGGTTTGAGTCGCCCCTCTTCGCCCTTGCGGCCACCATGTGTTTCGTGGTGCTCTACGACGCCTCCGGTGTCCGCCGTGCCGCAGGCATTACCGCCCAGCGGGTGAATGCCCTACCTGATGCGCTCTGGAGCACCGATGCCGAGGCGGTTGAGCCGCTTAAGCCCCTCAAGGAAAACCTCGGGCACACCCGCCTTGAGGTGTTGGTGGGCAGCCTGATGGGTCCCTTGGTGGCCCTGCCGGGACTGGTCTGGGTGGGATCCCCCTGGGTTCTGGCACAGCACTGGGGCTGGGTGGCGGTTGGCTGAGGGGCTCACCGCCGGGCAGGCGCAGGCGGCAGAGGCCTTCCAGCTCTGGCTGAAGGCCCCCTACGACGGCACCCCCTTCGTCCTCAGTGGCTATGCGGGAACCGGCAAGACCTACCTCTCACGCCATCTGCTCCAGCAGGTGGAGCAGCGCGATCTGTGCTGGACGGTGGTGGCCCCCACCCACAAGGCGGTGGGTGTCCTGCGGCAGCACTTGGCCTGGGCGGGCTTGCAGCCCACCTGGTACCCCAGCACGATTCATCGCCTGCTGCGCCTGAAGCTCAAGCGTCAGGGGGATCTCGAGCGCTGTGAGGAGACCGAGCAGACGGCGGGAGCGCTCGAAAACCTGGCACTCGTCCTGGTGGATGAGGCCTCGATGGTGGACAGCAGCCTGCTGGAGATTGCCCTGCGCTGCGCCCATCCCTTCAAGACCCGTCTGGTGTTCGTCGGTGACCCCGCCCAGTTGCCTCCCGTGGGAGAGGAGCAGAGCCCGGTGTTCTCCATGGGCCGCGCCGTCAGTGCTGCCCTGACTGAGGTGGTGCGGCATCAGGGCCCCGTCCTGCAGCTGGCCACCGGTCTGCGCCATGGGGATCTCCCCTGCCGGCAACCCCCGGCCCTGGGGCCGGTCCGCGATGACCAGGGTCAGGTGGCGGTGCTCCCCCGCGCCGATTGGCTGTCGGCGGCTCAAGCGGCGCTGCGGCGTGGCGCAGAACTGGACAATCCCGACCACGCCCGCATCCTCTGCTACACCAACCGCGCCCTCGAGCAGCTGGTGCCCTTGGCCCGGCGGGCCATTCACGGGGAGATGGCGGAACAATTGCCGGTGCTGCCGGGCGAGGTCCTGATCACCCGTGCGGCGGTGATGGCCCCGGCCTGCCGGGCTGGGGAGGAGGCCGCGGAGGAACCCGACATGGTGCTCGGCTCCAACCGCGAACTGGTGGTCCGCGATGTCACGCCGGAGCGCATTGATCTGGCCGATTTCGGGGTGGGGAGTGGCGATGGGCTGACCCCTGTGGCGATCGAAACCCTGTGCGCTGATGTGGAGGCCGGCGACACCCGGCTCAGCCTGCGCCTCCTGCCACCCGCCGGCAGCGCCTCGCGCCAGGAACTCGACGCCGTGCTCAGCCGGCTGCGCCTTCAGGCGAGGGAGGCGGGGAAGCAGCAGGGCCGCAGTCTCTGGCGCCGCTATTTCCTGGTGCGTGACGCCTTCGCCTCCTTGGGGCCTGCCGCTGTGCTCACGGTGCACCGCAGTCAGGGCAGCACCTTTGGGGAGGTGTTTGTGGCCGGTGATGTCTTTTGGCCCAGCGATGAAACCCTGCGGCGCCAACTGGTCTATGTGGCCGTCAGCCGCGCCAGTCAGGCGGTGTGGCTGTCTGCCGATCAGCGCCTCTCCCCCGAGGCCGCGGCGCGGGATCGCCAAGCCTGGATGCGTTGGCTTGCGGCTAGCTGAGCTGCAGCCCCTCGATGCCCTGCCAGCCCAGGTAACCCGCGAGGACCAGGCTCAGCCCCCCCACCAGCAGATCCCCTTTGGCGAAGAGCAGGGCCTTGCCCCGCTCCAGCAGCGGAATCACCTTCTCCCGTCCCACCAGCACCGCCAGAAAGGGCAGCAGCAACGCAGCGCTGCAGGCCAGGGTGAAGGCACTGGTGTACAGGACTTCCTGCAGGCGGGTGAGCCCGGAAGAGAGCAGGGCTGAGGCGGTTTTCGCAAACAAGAACAGGTCGTCGGGGCTGACCACCTCCAGGGCGCAACTGGCCCCAAGCAGTAGGGGCAGTGGCATGGCGCAGAAGCGATCGAGGCTGTGGGTCCAGGCCGGAGCCTCATCACCCTCCTCGCGCCGATCCAGCAGTTCCTTGAGGCCCAAGGCCAGCAGGCCTCCGGCTGCCAGCAGGTCCAGGCCGGTGCGGTGGCTTGTGCCCTTCTCCATGGTGAGCAGCAGGCCATGCCCCACGGTGAGCAGGAGCACCACCATCAGGCTGACGGTGAGCATCCAGCTCAGGACAAACAGCCCACCCCTGCGGAGGGGGTTGGGGCCGAGCAGCAGCAGGAACAGCAGGCCGATGTGAATGGGGCTGATGGCGATTCCACTGCCGTAGGCCAGCAGTTCGGCCCAGAGGGTCCCGTTGAGCATCCCGGTCGCTCAGTGGCGAATTTCGAACCAGTCTTCCTTCAAGGGGGCCAGTTGGCCATGGCTCACCCCCAGGACCTCAGCGCCGCGAGGTCCTCTTTCGCACCAGAGGCACAGCTCCGTGAGCAGATGGGCCGGCCCCTCGGCTTGCACTTCCACAGAGCCATCGCTGAGGTTGCGAACCCAGCCGCTGAGCCCAAGCTCCTTCGCTTTTCGGCAGCAGCTGGCCCGGTAGCCGACCCCCTGGACCCGGCCGCGAATCAGCAACTGCCAGCGTTCGCTGCGGGCGCCGTTCGGTTCAGTCCGCTCGGACTTGATCCACTGGCGCACCTTGGCGGTGCGAGTGCCGCGTCCCAGGGGGTGGCTGTCACCAATCAGCCAGCCCGGTGGTGAACGGCGTTGGGAGGGACCATCGTTCTGCATGAACCCCTTGCACACATCTCCTGCTCTCAAGCTGCCACGGTTCGTCCATTTCTGCTACGCAAACGAGACGGGGGCGTTCCAGTGCTGCAGCACCCGCTGTTCCCGCTCGAACCCCAACACGCTGTAACTACCGGTGGAGAGGCTGAGGAGGGCTCCCCCGCGGGCTCCCAGCTCCAGCCAGCAACCCGCCAGACAACGCAGCAGATGGCCGTGGGCAAATAGGGCGACGGGGCCGTCGCTCTCCAGCAGGTCCTTGATCAATCCCTCACAGCGGCTCTGCACCTGGGCCAGGGACTCTCCACCCGGACAGGGATGGCTGAACACGGTCCAGCCCGGCACGGAGCGGCGGATCTCAGCGGTGGTAATCCCCTCGTAATCGCCGTAGTCCCACTCCATCAGGCGGGGGTCCTGCATCGCCTGGCTCCCGAGACCCGCCAGCTCGCAGGTGTGGCGTGCCCGCTGCAGGGGGCTGGTCAGCACCCGGGCAAAGCGCTGTTGAGCCAGGAGGGGGGCCAGGCGCTTCGCTTCCTCTTCCCCCTGGGGCAGCAGAGGCAGATCCGTGCGCCCGGTGTGACGTCCGTTCAGGGCCCATTCCGTTGCACCGTGGCGGAGGAGCCAGAGTTGGGGATGGGCCATGGGACTTAGGTCAAAGGACAGCGGCGGGCTGCCGCGGCAAGCCGTTGCGGGATCTGGGGGCAGCCCCCCCAGTGCAGATGCAGCCAGCTGGCGTGGAGGGTTGCTGTGCCCCAACCCTCAGGGCGACTGGGGTTTCCCCAGCCTTCAAGCTGCCACAGGCTGCCGCTTTCGGCCGCAACGGACTCCAGTTGCCAGCGGTGAAATTCATGGCCGCAGAGCTCTTCACCGGCCTCCAGCACCAGGCTGCTCTCACTGACGCGAGCGTTGCGGTAGCCCAGGCTCAAGCGTCCCTTGCGGGCATCAAACGGCAGGACACCCGCCATGGGGTGGGCCTGCCCCTGCAGATCCAGCAGGCTCCTGCCCAGCAGGAGCAGGCCACCACATTCGGCGTAGAGCGGCACTCCCTGCTTCGCGGCCTGTCGCAACCCCGCCAGGCTCCGTTGACTGGCGGCCAGCTGTTCGGCGTGCAGCTCCGGGTAGCCCCCCGGCAGGATCAGGCCGCGGCACGCCTCCGGTAGGGCTTCATCGGCCAGGGGGGACCAGGGCACGATTTCGACGCCCTGCTCCTCCAGCAGTTCGGTGGCTTCGGGGTAGCGGAAGTGGAAGGCGGCGTCACTGGCGAGGGCGATCCGCACGGGGGACTGCCCTGGCGCTGGATCAGCTGCGCTTGGCCCGGGACTTGGCAGAGGGGCCTGCAGCAACGGCCAGAGGGCATCGATCGCCAGGTGCCGTTCCGCCAGGTCAGCCCAGGCGTTGAGCCGTTCGCCCAGATCCGAGAGCTCATGGGCCGGCAGCAGGCCCAGGTGGCGGGAGGGGAGCTCCAGGCACTCGTGGCGGGGCAGGGCCCCCAGCACCGGCATGGCGATGCTCGCTAGGGCCTCCCGCAACAGGGCCTCGTGGCGCTCGCTGCCGACCCCGTTGAGCACGACGCCTGCAAACCTGAGATCCCTCTGGTGGTCGCGGAATCCCCGCACCAGTGCGGCCAGGGAACCGGCCTGACGGCTCGCCTCCACCACCAGCACCACCGGCAGATCAAGCAGTTGCGCCACATGGGCGGAGCTGCCCTCGCTGCTGGGGCCACGGCCATCGAAGAGGCCCATGACCCCTTCCACCAGGCTGAGCTCGCTGGCCCCTCCATGGCGGGCGAAGCTCTGCTGAACCCAGCTTTCCCCGCAGAGCAGCGGATCGAGGTTGCGGCAGGGCCTGCCGCTGGCGGCGCTGAGCAGCTGGGGATCGAGATAATCGGGCCCCACCTTGAAGGTCTGGATGCTGCATCCCCGGCGGCGGGCCAGGGCGCTCAGGGCCAGGCTCACCAGGGTTTTGCCGCTGCCGCTGGCGGGGGCCGCTATGAGGCAGGGCATGGCGGGGCTTAGCTGGGCAGCAGCTTGGCAGCCAGGGCGGCGGCTGATGCCATCAGCGGATTGGTGCTGTCGTGCCCCCCGCTCAGCAGGCGAGCCATCTCCATCTCCTCGCTCTCGTTGGGCAGGGGCACCACCTCCTCGGCCAGTTCCATGCTCGCCATGCCGCCGGATTCGAGCCGCATGCAGCCGCCCGATTCCGAGCAGAGGATCACGCACAGGGGCGGCTGGCCCGCCGGGGCACAGATCATCCTCAGGCCCACCAGGGCACCGGGGTGGATTTTGGAGACCCCCACCGGTACGGGCATCAGCCGCAGCTGCACGCTCTGGCCGTCCTGACGCTGGAATTCCGCACCGATGCCGCGCCCCTCATGCAGGGCATCCGCCTCGATCCAATAGCTGTTCTGCAGGTGCCAGCCGAGCCGATCCGCCACCCAGGCGGCCAGCAGGAGGCCCTTGACGGGATGCTCCCCTTCGACGTCGATGTCCAGTTGCACCACCTGATCGAGGGCCACCTGACGGCTGGGGGGGTCAAACACCATCGCCAGGGATTCCCGCCAGGTGCGCAGCCGCAGCCAGTTCAGGTCGTTGACGGCCTGTCCCAGCTCAATACGCTGCACCATCAGATCCAGGCAGCGGCGGGGGTGTCCGATCGAGCTGTCCACTACCAGGCGCCTCGGCAGGACCGATAGGGCCTCCAGCAGCTCGGGGGATTCATCCATGCTCCCGTTCCACCAGATCCAGCAGGGCAACTCCGCTGGGATCAGGGCCTGGA
>JAURGL010000099.1 GCA_030833825.1 Vulcanococcus sp. SFB_649D_100_25
GCCTGCCGATCGGATCGTGCTGCACGGCAACAACAAGAGTCGCGAGGAGCTGGCCCTGGCTGCCGGCTGCGGCGTCACGGTGGTGATCGATAACTGGCGCGACCTCGAGTTGCTCGCCGAGCTGGCCCCGGGCCTGGTGGAGGCGGGGCGGGCGCCCGTTCGGCTGATGCTGCGCTTTACGCCGGGCATCGAGTGCCACACGCACGAATACATCCGCACCGGACACCTCGACAGCAAGTTTGGGTTCGATCCCGACCAGCTGGAGCCTGTGCTGCAGCACCTCAAGGCCTGCAGCTGGGCCCAGGTGACGGGCCTGCACGCCCACATCGGCTCCCAGATCTTCGAGCTGCAGCCCCATCGGGACCTGGCGGCGGTGATGGCCGACGCCCTGAAGCTGGCCCGCGAGATCGGGCACCCGGTCAGTGATCTCAACGTGGGTGGTGGTCTGGGGATCCGCTACGTGGAATCCGATGACCCGCCGTCCATTGATGCCTGGGTGCGCACCGTGGCCGAAGCCGTGGCGGCCGCCTGTCAGGAGCGTGGTCTTGATTTGCCCCGCCTGCTTTGTGAGCCCGGCCGTTCTCTGGTGGCGACCTCCGGGGTGACCCTCTACAGCGTCGGGAGCCGCAAGGAGATCCCCGGAATCCGCACCTATCTCTCTGTGGATGGCGGGATGAGCGATAACCCGCGCCCGATCACCTACCAGTCGCTGTATACAGCGGTGCTCGCGGACCGCCCCGAGGCCGAGGCCTCCGAGACGGTGACCCTCGCCGGCAAGCACTGCGAATCCGGTGATGTGCTGCTGAAGGATCTCGCCCTGCCGCCCGCCACCAGCGGTGATGT
The DNA here is from genome assembly GCA_030833825.1 of Vulcanococcus sp. SFB_649D_100_25. GTDB lineage: Bacteria > Cyanobacteriota > Cyanobacteriia > PCC-6307 > Cyanobiaceae > Vulcanococcus. The sequence continues at coordinate 844 of JAURGL010000099.1, forward strand.
CCTGGCGGTGTTTGCGACCGGTGCGTATAACGCTTCGATGTCGTCCAATTACAACCGGATCCCGCGTCCTGCGGCGGTGATGGTGCATGAAGGGATGGCAGAGCTGGTGCAGCGCCGGGAGTTGCCAGAGGAACTGCTGCGCTACGACGTTCTGCCGGAACGCCTTCGGCCGGTAGTCTGATCAGCAGCAAGAAGGGCAAGCGTGCTCGCGGTGTTTGGAGCGATCCAGCTGGGTTTTGTGCTGGATCTCCTGCTCGCGACGGCTCTCGGCCTGGTGCTGCTGGCTCGGGTTAACGAGCCCCGCACCCTCTGGTTGCTGCGGGGCTACCTCACCTTGGTGGCCCTGGCCTGGGTGGTGCAGCGCTACGCCAACCTCCCGCTGACCAGCAAGCTGGTCGATGCCCTGGTGATGGCCTGCAGCCTTGCCCTGGCCATCCTCTGGCAGGGCGAGCTGCGCCGGCTGATGGAGCTCCTTGGCACCGGGCGCCTGGACGTCCTGTTTGGCAGCCGCCGCGCTGACAAGCTCGCGTCCAGCTCGGTGGGTGTGCTCAGTGAAGCCGCCGGCCGCCTGTCTCAGATCCGCCGCGGCGGCCTGATCGTGGTGGATCTGGGCAGTGATCTGCGCCCGGAGGACTTTCTCAATCCCGGGATCGCCCTCGACGCGCAGCTCTCGGTGGATCTGCTGCTCAATTTGTTCTCCGTGGATACCCCGCTCCACGACGGGGCGGTCCTGGTGAAGGGCAATCGCATCCTCTCGGCGGGGGTGATCCTGCCCCTCTCCCGCCAGGGGCTCAACCGCTATGGCACCCGCCATCTGGCAGCCCTGGGCATCACCGAGCGCTTTGATCGCTGCCTGTGCATCGTCGTCTCGGAGGAAACCGGGACCCTGTCGTTGGCCAGCCAGGGGCGCCTGGAGCGTCCGATCACCAGCAGCCGTCTGCAGGAGCTGTTGGGAGAAGCCCTCTCCCAGAGCCCCAAGGCCAGCGCCAAGGGGGCAGGACGTAGCGTGGCCGTGGATTCGGCTGATCCACACGCATGAGTCGTTCCCTGGCGACTGCACTCTCCGTCGAAGGGAACAGACCCTCGCGCTGTGCCCTGCCGCCTGGGCTCGATTCCGCCCGCCTGCCCTCCCATGTGGCCGTCATCATGGATGGCAACGGCCGCTGGGCGGAACAGCGCAAGCTGCCCCGGGTGATGGGCCATCGCGAAGGGGTTGAAGCCCTCAAGAACACCCTTCGGCTTTGCAGCGACTGGGGGATTGGCGCCCTCACCGCCTACGCCTTCTCCACGGAGAACTGGAATCGCCCTGGGGAGGAGGTGAGCTTCCTGATGACCCTGTTCGAACGGGTCCTCGCCAAGGAGCTCCAGGCCCTGGAGCGTGAACAGGTCCGCATTCGCTTCCTTGGTGACCTTGAGCAGCTGCCGGAGGGTCTGCAGCAGCTGATTCAGGACGCCACCGAGCGCACCGCGGCCAACACGGGAATTCGCTTCAACGTCTGCACCAACTACGGGGGGCGCCGTGAGCTGGTGCGGGCCGCTCGCCTGCTGGCTGAACAGGTGGAGCGTGGTGAGCTCGACCCCGCGGCGATCGATGAGCAGACCTTTGCCTCTCAGCTGCTCACTGCCGGCCAGGCCGACCCTGATCTGCTGATCCGCACGAGCGGCGAGCAGCGCATCAGCAACTTCCTGCTCTGGCAGCTGGCCTATGCCGAGCTGCACATCACCGATGTCCTCTGGCCCGACTTTGACGAAGCGGCTCTGATCACGGCCTTGATGGATTTTCAGAGCCGCCAGCGCCGCTTTGGCGGTGTGGACCCCCTCGCCTCCTAACCGCTGCGCGCAACCCCTTGACTGAACCTTCCGCAACCGTGCGACACGACTGGAGTACCGCTGAGATCCAGGCTCTTCTGGAGCTGCCATTGATGGATCTCCTCTGGCGCGCCCAGGCGGTGCACCGGGAAGCCAATCCCGGGTACCGCGTGCAGCTGGCTTCCCTGCTGAGCGTCAAGACCGGGGGCTGTGAGGAGGACTGCGCCTACTGCCCGCAGTCGATGCACAACAGCAGTGATGTCACCGGGCGGCCTGAGCTGGAGGTGGAACCGGTGCTGGCCCGGGCACGGGCAGCCAAGGAGGCCGGGGCCCATCGCTTCTGCATGGGCTGGGCCTGGCGCGACATCCGCGATGGGGCGCCCTTCGAGGCCATGCTCGCCATGGTGCGTGGGGTGCGAGAGCTGGGGATGGAGGCCTGCTGTACGCTCGGACTGCTCAACGAAACCCAGGCCAAGCGTCTCGAAGAGGCGGGCCTGCATGCCTACAACCACAACCTCGACACCAGCCCCGAGCACTACGACCGGATCATCACCACCCGGACCTATCAGGAGCGCTTGGAGACCCTGCAGCGGGTGCGCCGCGCCGGGATTTCGATGTGCTGTGGGGGCATCATCGGCATGGGGGAGAGCCTGACGGACCGGGCCTCTTTGCTGCAGGTGCTCGCCTCGATGGACCCCCACCCTGAGAGCGTCCCGATCAACGCTCTGGTGGCGGTGGAGGGCACCCCCCTGGAGGATCAGCCCTCGGTGGATCCCCTCGAGCTCGTGCGGATGATCGCGGTGGCCAGGATCCTCATGCCCCACAGCCGCGTGCGCCTCAGTGCAGGCCGGGAAACCATGAGCCGCGAGGGGCAGGTGCTCTGCCTGCTGGCCGGGGCTGATTCAATCTTTTATGGCGACACCCTGCTGACGACGGGCAATCCCGATGTGCAGGCGGATCAGGAGCTGCTGGCGCTGGCGGGCGTGAACCCCTGGCGCGATCAGGTCCCGGCTTGAGCGTGCTGGTGGCCGCCTTCTATGGCTTCACGGCCATGGAGGATCTGGCGGTGCTTCAGCGGGAGCTCAAGGCGCAAGCGGAGGCTGGCGGGGTGCGCGGCACGATCCTGTTGGCCCAGGAAGGGGTCAATGGGACGATCAGCGGCCCTGATGCCGGGGTGCAGGCGGTGCTTGCTCGGCTGCGGACGCTTCCAGGTCTGGGGTCACTGGAGGCGAAGTTCAGCCGAGCCGACCATCAGACCTTCCATCGCCTCAAGGTGCGGATCAAGCGGGAGATCGTCACCATGGGCTGCCCGACCGTCAAACCCGCCGAGCAGGTGGGGACCTACGTGCCCCCTCAGCAGTGGGATGCCCTGATCGGCGATCCAGACACCCTGGTTGTCGACACCCGCAACGCCTACGAGGTGGCGGTGGGGACGTTTGCCGGCGCGATCGACCCCGGCACCGACAGCTTCCGCGAGTTTCCCGCCTGGGTCGAGGAAACCCTGCGCCCCCTGGTGGAGCAGCGCCGGCCCAAGGCGATTGCGATGTTCTGCACCGGGGGGATCCGCTGTGAGAAGAGCACGGCCTATCTCCTGCAACAGGGATTTGAGAACGTGCATCACCTGCAGGGGGGGATCCTGCGTTACCTCGAGGAGATCCCGGAGCACCAGAGCAGTTGGCAAGGGGAGTGCTACGTGTTCGACCAGCGGGTCAGCGTCAATCACCAGCTGCAGCCGGGCCGTTACAGCCTCTGCCACGCCTGCGGTCTACCCCTCTCGCCGGAGGATCGGTCCCAGCCCAGCTACAGGGAAGGGGTGAGCTGCCCCCACTGCATTGAGCGCTTCTCTGAGGCCGATCGGGCCCGCTTCGCCGAGCGGCAGCGCCAGATGCAGTTGGCCCGTGAGCGCGGCCAGCAGCACATCGGCTAAGGCGAATGCGGCCGGTCCTCTACAGCTTTCGCCGCTGTCCCTATGCGATGCGGGCTCGCATGGCCCTGGCGGTGGCGGGCCTGGAGCTGGAACTCAGGGAGGTGTCGCTCAAGGCCAAGCCCCCTGAGCTGCTGGAGGCCTCCCCCAAAGGCACCGTTCCGGTCCTGGTGCTGCCCGGGGGGGCTGTGATCGAGGAAAGTCTGGCGATCATGCACTGGGCGCTGAATCAAGCGGATCCCCAGGGTTGGCTCTCCGCCTGGGATCTCAGCGCCAAGGCCTTGATGGATGCTCTGATCGCCGAGAACGATGGACCGTTCAAGCACCACCTGGATCGCTTCAAGTATCCCAATCGCTACCCCGGGGAGACGTCTGAATCCCATCGTCGAGCAGCCCTCGCCATCCTGCGGGGCTGGAATCAGCGCTTGAGCGCGGCCGGTTGGCTGCTAGGGGACCGCCCCTGCCTGGCGGATTGGGCCCTGCTGCCGTTCGTGCGTCAATTCCGGCTTGCGGACCCTGCGGACTTTGATGCCGAACCGTCTCTGGATGCTTTGAGGGCCTGGCTGAGCCGCTGTCTCGAGCATCAGACCTTCAAGGCGGTGATGCAGTCACCCTGGGCTGAGCGCAGCCCCTGGCGATCACCGAGCTGGCTCTATCACCTGGCCCTCCGCGGTGATTGGAACACCGCCAGGCAGGCCGGGGCCTACCTGATCTCCACCCGCGGACAAAGCCTCGAGCAGGTGGGCTTCGTTCACCTCAGTACGGCCCAGCAGGTGGTGGCCACAGCAGAGCGGTTCTACGGCGATGTGCCCGCCGGCGAGCTGCTCCTGCTCAGCCTTGATCCCCGCCAGCTGAGCGATGTGCGTTTTGAGCCCGCGCCGGGAACCGGAGAACTCTTCCCCCATCTCTACGCTGAGCTGCCTTTGCAGGCGGTGCTGTTGGCTGAGGCCTACACCGTATGAACCTCCCCTCCCTCGCTGAGATCGAGCAGCGGGCTGCCGCCAAGGGGTTACTGCTGCGTCTGCAGGTCAAACAAGCTCTTGGGATCAGCACGCTCAGGGTGGTGGTGGCCCGGCCGCGGGACGCTCAGGCGCCGCTGCTGTTGGGGGAGCTCAAGGGCTGGGCCCTGCCCTTGCCCGATGGACTGCAGCTCGACACGATGCGGGTGCAGGGGCCGCAAACCCAGGATGTGGGACGCCTGATCTGGGCTGCCACCTTCGCCTGGGCCCTGGAGGCCACCCCCTGCCGCAGCGCCCGTCTGCTGGCAATCCGGGATCAGGAACAGCAGCACCGTCGCCTGGTGCGTTACTTCCGCCAACTGGGCTTTGAACCGATTCGGGAGGTGGGGGCCGCGGCGATGGATCTGCCCCTGCGCTTGGTCTGGGGCGGGGCGGGGTTGCTGATGCGCGGCGACATCACTGCAGGCCTTGAGCGCGTCAGCCGCCGGTTGTGATCGTCGCTGGAGTGGATGTGGGCGGCGCCCGGAAGGGATTCCATGCCGTCTTGCTTGAAGCTGGCCAAGTCATTGATCAGCTCAAGACCGCTGATGCGGAGGTCTTGGCGAGCTGGTGTGCCAGGGCTGAGCGGGTTGCGGTGGATGCGCCTTGCGGTTGGGCCTTGCCGGGGGAGCGCTCTCGCCTCTGCGAACGCCAGCTCTTGGCCAAGGGGGTGCACTGCTTTGCGACCCCGACCCGGGAGGCGGCGCTGGCCAGCCGCAGCAACTTCTATGGCTGGATGCTTCAGGGCGAAACCCTCTATCCGGCGTT
>JAURGL010000009.1 GCA_030833825.1 Vulcanococcus sp. SFB_649D_100_25
CCGGGCTTCACTCAGGCTCCGAGCGTCACCCAAGCTCCAGGCGTCACCCAAGCGCCGGGCTTCACCCAAGCTCCGGGCTTCACTCAGGCGCCGGGCTTCACCCAGGCTCCGGATCCCAGCAGCACTCAGGCTCCAGGCGTCACCCAAGCTCCGGATCCCAGCAGCACTCAGGCGCCGGGCGCCACCCAAGCGCCGGGCCCCTGGAAGGTGGCGCAGTAAGGCAGGCCGCTACGACTCACGAAGGCCTGCAGCGCTCCAGCCGAAGAGGCCTGTGAGGCCTGCATCCCCAGCAACAGCAGTGGCTTGCGGCTGGCATTGATCAGCTCGGCCGCACGGCTGAGCTCCGAGGGCGCCGCTGCTCCCAGCTGCACAGGCCGTGCCCAACCCCGAGTGAGGTCAACAGGACACTCCGCCAAGCCCACATCCTTGGGTAAACCCAGAAACACTGCACCGGGGCGACCGCTCTCGGCGGCCCGCACCGCATTGCCGAACACCTCCGGCAGGCTGTGAACCGTGAGCGCCGACTGGGCGAATTTCGTCACGGGCCGCATCACGTCGACCCCATCCAGTGCCTGGTGCGTGTGCTTGGCGCGGTCATCGAGCGGCACCTCGCCGCCGATCGCCAGCACCGGATCACCCTCAGAGGTGGCGGTCGCCAGGCCGGTCACCAGGTTGGTGACGCCCGGGCCAGAGGTGACCAGGCAGACACCAACCTTGCCGCTCATGCGACCCACCGCCTGGGCCATGAAGGCGGCGTTCTGCTCGTGACGGCAGAGCACCAGTTCGATCGATGAATCGAGCAGCGCCTCAAACACACTGTCGACCTTGGCACCAGGGATGCCGAACACATGGGTCACGCCGTGCTGCTCAAGCAGCTTCACCAGTGACTGGGCACCGTTCATCAGTCTCGTTCCCTGTCGCTAGAGCCTGAGACGGTGCAAGAGAATCGGCAACACAGGTGAGACGTGGCGTCACATCACGGCAACTGATCCCGCAGCTCCGCCAGCCGGCGACCATTCACCCCAAGGTCGGAATCACCCAGCCTCGACACCGATCGCGCCTGCAGGACCCCGTGGCCGGTGTCGGCATAGAGCTCGAGGTCATCGACGAAGCCGAACAGAGCGCTGCTGGCCGTGGCGTGCAGATAGTCGCCGTCCTGCTCCACGATCGTGGTGCGCGGCATCGCCTCAAGGGCCGGCACCAGAGCCTGCAGGGCAGCCTGAGGATCCGCAACGGCCCAGTCGGCCCTGGCGCAGTGAGCGGGAGACGGGCAGGAGGCGAGCGATCCGTTCTGCACCCCCAGATCTGCCGGGACCGGACCCACCAGATGGAACAGGGCCAGGGTCACAGCGAGGACACAGTGGTGCAGGAATGCGGTCATGGGGCGCGTTGGGGTGTGGGTTGAGGCAGAGCCCGGGACGGCGCTGGGGGGAGGGACTCTTCCAACCCGACATCAATTTCGCCGATCCAAAGGATCAGCCCGGCGAGGCAGGCCCCAACGGCGAGCAGGAGCAACCAGTGACGACGATCCACGCTGTTAAAGGCAAACCTCAAGGGAAAGGCCTCGCCGCCGCAAGCGGAATAACGAGTCCTGCAACACCTCCAGCAGAACCTGCAGGGCCGGTTGTTGGCGGTGCTCCCGCAGACACACCAGATGGTCACCCGTTTGACGGTTGAGTGCCACCTCCAAGGTCCGGTAGCGCTCGAACTGAAGCGCCAGGCTGTTCACATAGGTCACAGGCAGCGTCCGCTCCTGGGCGGGGAGAGCCTCCGGCCCCACCAGACCCCGATGCAGACCTTCGATGGCGCGGCGGGTGACCAGAGGGACCCAAGGGAGATGCACCAGTTCTGCCCTGCCGGACTGGAGATCGAACCGTTTGCCAGGTTCCCCATCGAGGCTCACCAGCTGCAGCGGGGACGAAAACAGGGGGATGCTCCAGATGCGATCTGGATCCATCTGCGCCAGTTGCGTCGGTTGCACGATGCAGGCATCCACCACCAGGTTGCTCAGCAGATCGATCGGGCTGACGAACGCCTCCTTCGGTCGACACGGACCGCAGCGCCAGTTCAAGGGCAACGACGAGAGGAGATGGGCTCTCCCCCCCGCCGGAACCTGCAGGCGCAACCAGCCACGACCGTTGAAACGAAACAACTGATGGATCTCACGCTCAAGCTGCAACAGATCCAGGTGGTTGCCAGCGGCCTTGAATCCATCGGCTTGGCGCTGCAGGCGCAACTGAAGAAAGTGGGTGACACTCCGGGCCTGCCGCGAGATGGTGGCCTGGCTGCACTGCAAAAACTGGCCCGCCAGGGCTCCGGAGCCGAGCCACTGAAGGCAGTCAAACGCGTCGAGCTCGCTCTGCTGGAGCACGTCTCAGCGCTTCTGGGGGGCCTCAGTGTCGCAAACCCTTCATCGCGGTGTGTGATCGTGCCCGCAGGGATGACAGCACCGCCATGAAAACCCCTGAGGCCCTACTGGAGCGGCTCCGCGCGACCACCGGGATGGAGGCAGGCCAGCGCCGCCTGGTGGTGCTGATGACGCAGCTTGGGGACTTTGATTCCCTGGAGTACGCCCAGGCCCTGGCTCCGGTGCTGCCAAAGCTGGAGGAGGCCGGCATCCGAACCCTCGCCATCGCCATCGGTGATGAGAAGGGAGCTGAACGGTTCTGCAGCTTCACCGGTTTTCCCCAAGCAAACCTGGCGCTGGAACCGGAAGCAGCACTGCATCGCCATCTAGGGCTCTATCAAGGCTTTCAAGCGCCCGGAGGCCCATGGCCCGGCTTGCTGCTGATGTGTGCAGGGATCGGCTCCCCCGGGACGTTGGCCGAGGTCTTGCGGGGCTACAGCGGCGACCGATCAGCTCCGCAACGGATCAACAGTCCCCTGTTTCGTCTGGCGGGTGGCGAGGGCTTTCAACGGCCGTTTGAGCTGGCCACAGTTCGGCTGCGCAACATGACCGAGGTCCTCAGCAACTGGCGCACCTACGTGCCCACCGATGACTACATCACCCAGCGCGGCGGCACGTACCTTCTCGACGCTGACGACTCTCTGCTCTATTGCCATCAGGACCGGGGGATGCTCGGGTTTTCAGCGACCATGAACAAGCCCCTGAGCTTTCTGGAACCGTTTCTGCCGGGAAGCAACGCGGCGTTCCCATCGGCCTAGAGCCCTGGGTCTTGCGGCGGCGTGCAGCCAAAAGGATTCCCGATCCGCCCCACTGGCTGTGAAACTGGCTCAGCCGCATTGAGCCGCCATGTCGCTTGATCAACTGAAGGCGTTCCTGGCCCGCATGCAGGCCGATGAAGCCCTCAAGCAGCAGGTGCTGGCGGCCGCCACCGCCGATGACGTGGCCCAGATCGGCCTGAAGCTGGGCTTTGAATTCTCAGGGGATGAACTCCTGAGGGTGTCCGGCAAGAAGTTCGACCGGGTCACCGTTCGCAAGAACGACATCCCCGGTGAATACAACTGATCGCTGCGCCAGCTAGGCCAATCGGCGATAGGCGAGCGGCTGACGGGATTCGAGGTTGAGGCTCCACACGCCGGATCCCAGCGCTGCCAGTCCCGTCACCAGAGCAGCCGTATCTCCGCTGTTGAGCCACTGGGCCTTGAGGGCCGGCAGGTCCTCCTGGAACGCCTCAATCGGAACAGCCGCCACCAGCAGGCTTTGGTCCCCACCGGCCCGGGCGAGCGGACCCTCATCGCTGCGCTGCCAGACCCGCACCAGCAGATCGAGAGCCTGCTGACGGCCCACCTCACCGGGATCCCCATCGGCAGGCAGGGGTTCCCGCAAGGATTTCCCCTGCAGGGGCATGGCCCTTGTCCCGCCCTGATCCAGCAGAGCCATGGCAATCAGATAAGGAGCGTCGGCCATGGTCTGAGGTGGCAGGGGCACCCCACCCTGATCGATCAGAGGCCCTGACCGAAGCTCGGGGCGCTGCGTTGATGCTGAAGCTCACGGGGATTCCAGGCCGCCAAGGCCCCTGAAACCAGCAAAACGCCCACCAGCCACCAGCCCCAGCTCGAGCGGGCGGGCCTCAGCAATCGGGCATGTCCCTGCTTCTGCACCCCTTCCAACGGCACACCGCAGCGGCCGCAGACCATGCGTCCACCGAGGCTGCGATCAGCTTTCACCGACCAGCTGCCGCACCGCGGACACCCCATCGCCGTCTCAGAGACCAGATCCGCCCATGTTGGCGACTTTGCCTACAGGCCGAGGTGCTCCACGCGAGCAGGTGTTCAGGCCAGCAAGCGCCAACAGGCCAAGCCGCCTCCCCGTCCCCGGGCCGCCAGCCAACCGGAGGGATCGCGCGCAATCACGGCAAAGAACGGACGCTTTTGCGGGAGGGGCTCCGGCAGCTGCCTGGAGAACCAACAGCGCCCAGCGATCCAGATCTGCAGCTGATCAAAGTGAAACACCAGCAACGGCCGCCGTCCCCGCAACTCTCCGGGGCCCTCAAAGCGGAGCTCCACAGGGCCCAGGGTCACGAGATTGCGCAGCTTGAGTTGATCAGCCACCGCACTGATCTGCAGCTGGGCTCCGAGCCAGCGCAGGATCTGCCCAGAAAACAGAGCGGGGTGACGTTGTCCCTTCGGCCAGACCTGATCGAGCTGCCAACTGCCGATCAAGGCTGCTGCCCCAAGGCCCGTGCCCGCTTTGCGCACCTGCTGCTCCTGCTTGAGAAGGGCCTCTCCACTGGGCTGCATCACATCAAGGGCACGAAAGCTCCAGCATGGTGGCTGCCCTGATGCCTCCCTTGAGCCCGCCTCCGCGATCCGTGGATCTCGCCGTGATCGGGTCCGGGGTGGCTGGGTGCGCCCTGGCCGCGGCCCTGCGACTGGATGGCTGGAGGGGGGCGATCACCCTGCTGGAGATCGGGCGAGGTCCCGGGGGGCGCTGCGCCACCCGCCGCTCCCGGCGCGACCCCGACCTGCAGATCGACCATGGCGCCCCCTTCTTCAATGTGAGCTCCAGCCCCGCACCGCGGCTGATCGCCCCCCTCTCGGAATCCGGCTGGATCAAACCTTTTTCTGGAGCGATCCGCAGCCTTGATGGCGAGGGGCAGATCGCTGATCCCATTGGGGACGGCTTCAGCGATGGAGACCTGTGGTGTGGCCATGGCTCCATGGAGGAGCTGTGCAGGGGTCTCTTGGCGATTGCCACTGAGGCGTCTGATGCGAATGCCCCGATCGAGCTGCAGAGCAGCACCCTGGTGCGTCATCTGGAGGCCTGCGGGCAAGGCAGCAGCCTGCGCTGGAGGCTGCGGAACAACGCCGCAGAGATCCTCTGTGAAGCCCGCTGGCTGGTGCTCAGCGGCAGCCTGCTGGCCCACCCCCGCTGCCAAACGGTGTTCGGCTGGGATGCAGTCCCACTCCAGGTCGCGGCGGAACAACGGGGAGAGCCGCAGCTGTTGGAGGCGCAACGCACCCTCGCGGGCATCAGCGCACAGGCCAGCTCCAACCTGCTGCTGACCCTGCCGGCCGACACCGCTCAGCCCTGGCTGCAGCAGCCCTGGCGCATCCTGCAGTTCCAGGAGTCAGCCCAGCAGCGCTGGGGCCTCAGGCGCATCAGCCTCCAGCCCCTGGCGGACGGTCGCGCGGCGGTGGTGGCGGAATCGGACCCCAGCTTTGCCCTGCAACACCGAGGGGTCTACGGATCGCAATCCTCGGCTGCGCAGCTACTTGGGGCCCGGCCGCCTGCCGATGCGGAAGAGGCCGTTCTGAACGCCCTCGAGCAAGCCCTCCATGGAGCGTTGGCCCTCCCGACAGGTGGAGCGGATCGTCAACTGATGCGCTGGGGGGCGGCTTTTCCGATTGCACCAGGTCTCCCGGAGGAGCTCACGCTCTGCGGGGCGAGCGCGGTGGGCTTCTGCGGGGACGCGATCGCAGGTGCAGGTTTTGGCCGTGTGGAAGGTGCCCTGCGGAGTGCCGAGGCCCTCTCCGCCCAACTCAAAGAGCGGCTCTAAGCCACCAGGCTGCGGCGCCGGGCCTTGGCCACCGGCATGCTGATGTGCCGCTTGGCCTTCCAGACCGACTGAGCGGCATCGAACAGGTTGGTCTGCACGTCCCAGACAAACCGCTGGATCCGCAACTGGGCCTCGCGGCGGCGGGGCAGCAGATCGGAGAAGGCTGCTGCATGGCAAAGGTCGACCAGCAGAGCCGCCTCCTCGCGGCTCATCGTGATCTGCACGTCGTCCTCAGACCGGTGCGTGATCTGCATCGTCGGAATGACCGAAGACGTTCAGGCTAAGCGAATTACCGCGCCTCAGGTGGAAATCAAGAGGTGCTTAAGCATTCGGGAGCAGATCTTCAGCTGGCACAGCCTCAGGTGACCTGGAGCTGCTCCAACTGGGCCTGCAACCTCTGCTTCAGGCGCGTCTGAACCAGGGCGCAAAGCTCATCAACCAGCACGCCATCGGCCTGCCAGATCGTGCGGGTGCCCTCGCGCTCACACCGGACAAGACCAGCCCGCTGAAGCTGCCCGAGCTGACGACTGATGTGGGACTGGGAAAACCCCGTGGCCTCGATCAACGAGGCCACATCAAGGGGGCCCTGCTTGAGGTGACACAGCAGCTGGAGCCTGGCCGGCTCACTCAACAGGCGAAAGAACTGGCTGTACTCCTCGAGCAGCTGCGGCGAGGGCATCGAGCCGGCAGCAGCCATAAATCCCTGTATGACAATACGCGCATTATGCCTCAGGCTTTCAAGGTGAACCCACGCCAGTTCTGGGATGAGCGCTTCGGGGCCGAGGCCTACGCCTACGGAACCGAGCCGAACGACTTCCTCAGGCAACAGGCCGCTCACCTCCCCCCTGGAGATGCCCTCTGCCTGGCGGAAGGGGAAGGACGCAATGCGGTCCACCTGGCAAGCCTTGGTCATCGGGTCACCGCCCAGGACCTCAGCCCCGTGGGCCTGCAGAAGGCCGAGAAGCTCGCCAAGTCCCGTGGGGTCGCGATCCATTGCGCCTGCTGCGACCTACAGGACTTCCATCCCCCAGAGAACAGCACCGATCTGGTGGTGGCGATCTGGATGCACCTGGAGCCAAACCTGCGGGCGGAGGTGCATCGACGCGCGATCCGAGCCCTGCGACCTGGAGGCCTGCTTCTGCTTGAGGCTTACCGCCCCGAGCAACTGGAACTGGGCACCGGCGGGCCGCCATCGATCGAACTGCTGATCAGCCCAGAGCAGCTGAAACAGGAGCTGGGCGGACTGGAGCTGGAGATCCTGGAGGCCACCACCCGCCCGATCAATGAAGGCCCGTACCACCAGGGCATGAGCGCGGTGGTCCAGGCGCTGGGGCGCAAATCCGCAGCAACCCCAGGCAATTGACGAGCAAGGCTTTATGCGTGTAACGTCATAAAAGCTTCAGATGGTGGCTATGCCCCTCGCGTCCACCTCCCCCATCTCCCTGGCGGCGGCAGCCGGTGGCGCTCCCCTGCTGCTGCGTCAACTCTTTGATGCAGCCACGGGCACCTTCACCTATCTCCTGGCCGAGGTCAGCAGCGGGCAGGGCGTGCTGATTGATCCGGTGTTCGAGCAGCACGAGCGCGATCTCTCCTTGATTCGCGAACTGGGGATCGAACTAACCGCCTCGATCGACACCCACGCCCACGCCGACCATGTCACCGGCAGCTGGTTGATGCATCAGGCCACCGGCTGCGCCATCGGCCTGGCGGCAGCGGTCGGGGCCGAGAACGTCACCATGCCCCTGCGGCACGGCGATCAGATCGTTTTTGGCAGCCGGCATCTCACGGTCCGCAGCACCCCTGGCCACACCGATGGCTGCGTGACCTACGTGCTCGACGACCAGACGATGGCCTTCACCGGGGACGCCCTGCTGGTGAGGGGCTGCGGCCGCTGCGATTTCCAGCAGGGCAATGCCCACACCCTCTGGACATCCATTAATGGGCAGATCTTTTCCCTGCCCGATGCCTGCCTGCTCTATCCAGGCCATGACTACACGGGTCGCGGGGTCACCTCAGTGGCCGAAGAAAAGGCCTTCAACGCGCGCCTTGGCGGCGGCGCCGATGAGCGGGACTTCGTGGGGCACATGACCAACATGAAACTGCCGCACCCCGGCAAGATCTCGATCGCCCTGCCGGGGAACATGCGTTCCGGCAAACCGCGGGACCTGCCCACAGAACCCCTCTGGGCACCGATTCAGCGCAGCTTTGCCGGCCTTCCGGAACTGCTGCCCAGCTGGCTGGTGGAGCATCGGGAGGAGGTCACCGTGCTCGATGTCCGCTCCCTGGAGGAAGTGGAGGGTCCCGATGGGCAGATCCCCGGCAGCACCCACATCCCCCTCCCCGAACTGGACTCCCGCCAGCAGGAGCTCCCCAGAGACCGCCCTCTGGTGGTGGTCTGCCATTCCGGGAGCCGTTCGGCCCTGGCCACCCAGCAACTGATCAAAGCCGGGCACCAGCAGGTGGCCAACCTGCGCGGCGGCCTCAACCACTGGGCCGAAGAGGGCTACCCCCTCAGCGGCAGGCAGACCGGCTGACCCCAACCCCCAAGCCTCCCAACCCCTCCAAAACCTTCAACCATGACCCGCATCTCCGCCCACGACCTGGCCGATCAACTCTCCACCCAGCGCGTCAGCGTGATTGATGTGAGAGAACCGATGGAATACGCCTCCGGGCACATCGCCGGCAGCCTGAACATTCCCCTGAACCGGCTGCATCAAGCCGACCTCCCCCAGGGCCCCCTGGTGCTGGTCTGCCAGAGCGGTAACCGCAGCAGCCGCGGCCTCAAACAGTTGCTGAACCAGGGACACAGCCATCCCCTCAGCGAACTGGACGGGGGATTGCCCAGCTGGCAGAGCGCCGGCTTCCCGGTTCGGAAGCTCAAAAACGCCCCCTTGCCCCTGATGCGTCAGGTGCAGATCACGGCAGGCTCCTTGATCCTGCTGGGCCTGATCCTCAGCAACACCGTGGCTCCCGCCTGGATCATCCTCACCTGGTTTGTGGGGGCCGGCCTCACCTTTGCAGGGATCACCGGCTTCTGCGGCATGGCGCGTTTGCTGGCGGTGATGCCCTGGAACCGGGTCTCCCTGTGATGGAGCTCAGCACCGCCCTCCTGCTCGAGGCCGGGGGGAGCCTGATTGGCTTCCTCCTCTCGGTGCTTGGTGCGGGGGGCTCGATCCTGCTGCTCCCCCTGTTGGTGAGCGGAGCAGCACTGCCCACCAAGGAAGCGGTTCCGCTCTCCCTGCTGGTGGTGATGGTGCTGGCCCTAGCCAACGTGCCGCCCTATCTCAAACGCGGACAGTTCGCCGCCGGACCAGCCGCGGTGCTCGGGGTTCCAGCCCTGGCTGGGAGCTGGATCGGGGGCAGCTGGGTCAAGGCCGGGGCCATCCCTGAAGCGGTGCAGCTGGGGGTGTTTTCAGCCGCAGCCTTGGTGGCCTCCTGGTTGCTGCTGCGCACGAAACCCGCCCCAGCCCAGGGGAGCCGAGCACGGCGCCAGAGCCTGCTGCTGGCGCTGCAGGGATTGCTGGTGGGATTGCTGACCGGCATCGCTGGGGTTGGCGGCGGCTTCGCCATCGTTCCCGCCCTGGTGCTGTTGGCGGGATTGCCCATGGGCCTGGCCAGCGGCACAAGCCTGCTGTTGATTGCCGTGAACGGCCTGGTGGCCCTGGCGGCCCTGGGGCACTGGCCCAGCTCCAGCCTTCCCTTGATGCTGCCCCTGCTGCTGGGCGGGGCACTTGGAGCGGTGGTTGGCCAGAGCCTGGCTCCCCACCTGAGCGATCGGCAGCTGCGTCGGGGCTTTTCCCTGCTGCTGATTGGATCAGCCTTGATGAGTGCCGCGGAAGCCTGGAAGCGCCAGCCCCTTCCCGCAGAAACAGGCGCTGCTCCCCTCAGCAGGTCAGCCTGGCAGCAGAAAGCACGCAGTTAGTCGCGGCCGCAGCGGCACTTACCGCCCTTCCACTTCGAGCATTTTTTCTGCTTGCAGCCCTTCTTCTTGCTGGAGGCAAGCGCGGCCTGACGCGCAGGCAGCGGCAGATCGGACCCGGATCCAGCGGCAGAGGCCATGGGAGAGAGAGAACCGCGACGCGGCTCGAACCTGATCAGATCTTATTGCAAACGATTCTCTTTTGCGCGGAAAAATCAGGGAATGGGCCGCCTGTGTCAGGGCCGAATTGCTGAGGCCTTCCACCAGCACTACCTTTTATGCAACCGCGGCAGTCCGATGAACTCAGCAGGTCTTCAGCAGGAGCAGCAGAGCACCATCCCCCAGGGACCCGCAGGACGGGCGATGGCCCAGCCAATGGGGAGCGATCTGCTGCGCTGCCTGCAGGAGCACCTGACGATGGAGCGGCAGGCCAGCGCCGCCTACTGGGCCCTGGCCATCTGGTTTGCCGAGCGGGAGCTGCGGGGCTTTGCCCAGTTCTGCAAGCAGGAGGCCTCATCGGAGCAACATCACGCCGGGCTGTTCGCGGACTACCTGATCGCCCGGGGGCAAACCGTCAGCCTCGAAACCCTGGAGGGGCCCCGCCAGAGCTGGAGCGGCATTGAAGAGATCTTCTGCGGGATTTTCCAGATGGAATCGGAGGTCACCACCTCCCTGCAGCAGCTCTACGCCCTCGCTGAGCGGAGCGGCGACGTCCGGACCACGGTGTTCCTGGATCCCCTTGTCCAGAGCCAGATCGATGCGGAGAACCAAACCGCCCACCTGTTGGGCAGGATTCGGTTCGCCCAATCGGATCGCGCTGCCCTGCTGGTGATCGACGGGGAACTGAGCGCCGGCAACAACCAACCGAGCTCGGTGGCCTGATCAGATCACCGCAGGGCTCACAGGCCGGCGGGTGATCTCTCGAAACAGGGACCAGAGGAGGGGGTCGCTGGTGGGCTGCAGCAGGGCCGCAATCCGAGCCAGCTCTTCGCGGCGGGCCAGCAGCTGATCGAGCTCCTCCTGAAGCCGGCGCCTGAGGGCCGTTCCATGGCAGCGACTCTGTTGATCCAGGAGCTGGGCGGCGCGAATCCGCACCCGCTCGGCCTCACGACACATGCTCTGCAGCACTGAGTTGTGTGCCATGGCGATCATGCGGCTGCCGCCAGAGGGGCGCTCTCCACCAGGGCCGGAGCGACCCGCAGTCCCACCTCTCCGGGGGGAACCTCCAGCAAGTCCGCCTGACGAATCTTGGAGATCATCCGGGTGGTGGTCACCCGCGTCGCCCCGATCAACTCGCCGATGCGCTCATGGGTCAAGCGGAAGGGCAGATCGCACCAGTCCCCGCAGCGGCGGCCGAGCCGGCGGACCAGCAATGACAGCAGTGCGTGCAAGCGCTGCTCTGCGTTACCGAGGTGGCGGATGCGCAGCAACTGCAGCGTCCACTCATTCACCGGATCAAACCCGGAGAGCGCAGAGGCTTCGCCATCGGTGCTGAACAGCAGCGGGGTCAGGGCTTCCACGCAGACCCCTTCACTGCAAAGGCGGTCTGTGCGCAGCTGATCGCCGGGCTGCAGGAAAGCCAGGGTCATGCCCTCGGTTTCCTCGCAGGGGCAGTAGACCCGCGCCATCCCTTCAAGCACCTCGATGCAGGCCCCCTCCGGACGCAGGGCAGGGTCGAGGAGAACGGTTTGCCCCACCGGCATCCGCACGGCGCTCACGGGGGTGTCAGGCAGAAAGCGGAACGACATGGCACCCGGCAACCGGGCTAATTGCGAATGCGTCTCAAACTAAACAAGACTCTGCACTTTTGCAAGCGATTCTCAATAACAACAGTCAACTGCAAAGGGCTGCCCAGCAAAAAAGCCAGCCGCGCAGGGCGACTGGCTCCTGATTGACCCCAGTGGGGATGGTTTTATTTCCAGCCCGAGGCCTGCATCAGGCGTACCGCAGCGGTGTTTTTGGCTCCCATCTGCTCAGCGGACACCCCATCGGCCTGGAAGCTGCCGAAACGCTTGAGGATCGGATTGCTGCCAAAGCCCTTGAGCGGATATTCGTTGTTGGCTTCGGCGTAGCCGCGGCCGCCGCTCGGGGAGGCCAGGAATTCGATCAGCTTCAGGGCCGCCTCAGGGTTCTTGGAGGTTTTCACCACCCCGGCACCTGAAATGTTCACGTGGGCTGGACGCGGGAACACCAGCTTCACCTTGCTGGCCAGGGCCTTGTCGGAGGAGCCGTTGTCACCGGCGAGCATCCGCGCCAGGTAATAGGTGTTCACCAGCCCCACCCCGCACTCACCGTTGGCAACGGCACGGATCAAGGGGGTGTCAGAACTGAAATAGGGCTTGGTCACATTCGAGGTCATCCCCTTGACCCATTTGGCGGCGGCGGCATCGCCCCGCAGGATCATCTGGTCGGCCACCAGGGACTGGTTGTAGACGCTCTTGCTGTCACGCAGGCAGAGCTTTCCCCTCAGCGCGGGGTTGGCCAGATCGGCATAGGTGCGGATGCTGGCGGGATTCACCAGCTTGGGGTTCACGATCGGCACCCGAACCCGGCGGGTGAGGCCATACCAACGGCCTTTGCTGTCGCGCAGGGTCAGGGGCACATCCCGCAGCAGGGTCGCCGAGGGGCTGGCCCGGAACAACCCCAGATCAGCAGCCTTGTCCAGGCGGGCGGCGTCCACCAGCACCAGCACATCAGCGGGGCTGTTCTTCCCCTCGGTGCGGACCCGCTCAATCAGAGCGTCGTCCTTGGCCTCCAGCAGTTTCACCTTGATGCCGGTGCGGGCTGTGAACTGCCGGTAGAGCTCCTTGTCGGTGTTGTAGTGCCGCCCGGAATAGACCCCGATCTCCTGGGCCTCGGCATGGGCACCCCCCCCGAGAAGCGTGGTCAAGACAGCCGCGCTGGCCGAGACCAATAGGAGAGCGGTGGTCGCGAGGGACTCGGGGCGCAGGAGCTTGCGCAGGGAGATCCGTTCCACGGGGCGTCAGTGCAGTTCAGGAATGATGACCATCCAGACAGGGGGGCCGGCCGGAGGCCGATCATTCGCAACCCGGGTCTGTGACATTGGTTACATCAGAGCGTCCATAGCCCTGCCCCGTAGGCTTTTTGATGGGCGAGCACGGGAGTCACAGGCGGCATGCCCCAGCGGGGAGTTCTGGCGATAGCCGTACTGCTGGTGTGCCTGCTGGCCCTGTTGCCTGTGGTCGGGCTCGGGCTGTTCGGCTTCAGTGGGCCTGACGCTTGGGCCAGCCTGCAACTGGGCCGCGATGCCCCCGAGCAGCTGCGGAACACCCTCTTCCTTGTCCTCCTGGTGGGGATCCTTGGGGCAGGGCTGGGGACCGGGACGGGCTGGTTGACGGCCCGATGCGACTTCAGCGGGCGCCGCTGGCTGCGCATTGCCCAGCTGCTCCCCCTGGCGACCCCCAGTTACCTGCTGGCCGCCACCTGGATTGATCTCGGGAGCCGTTATGGGATGCGGGTTCACGGGTTCAACCCCACCCTGCTGGTGCTGGTGCTGAGCACCTACAGCTATGTCTTCCTGCTGGCCACAGAGAGCTTTTCCGTCAGTGGAAAGCGGCAGCTGGAAGCCTGCCGCAGCCTTGGGGTGGGGCCGTGGGGGAGCTTCTGGCGTGTTGCCCTACCGATCGCCCTGCCCTCGATCGGAGCCGGCGTTGCCCTCTCGGGGATGGAAGTGGTGAACGAACTGGGGGCAGTGCAGCTGCTCGGGGTTCCCACCCTCTCCTCGGGGATCTTGATGCGGTGGCAGCAGGACGGGGATCCCCAAGCGGCCGTCAGCCTGGCGCTGATGGCTCTGCTGATCGTGACCCTGCTGGTCGGAGCAGAACGGAGCCTCAGGCGTCGCAGCCGCTGCTGGAACCTCTCCGGCACCGGTGATGTGGATCAACGTTGGCCCCTGCGGGGAGGTCGCCGTGTGGCAAGCCAACTGTTTTGCCTGCTCCCGCCCCTGATCAGCCTCGGGCTCCCCCTGATCTGGGCTGTCCTGAGCTGGGATCAGCTGAGCAGTGAAGACAGCCAAGAACTCCTGGCCCTTGGCACCCGCAGCTTCAGCCTGGCCCTTGGAGCAGCCCTGCTCACCGTGGTGGCGGCGGTCGTGCTCGCCATCGCCAAACGCTGGTTGCCCAACCCGCTGCTGCGCAGGCTGACCTTCGTCTCCGGCCTGGGCTACGCGATCCCCGGGACCGTGCTAGCCCTGGCGCTGATGCTGATTGGCGGGCCCCTCGCCCTGGCTCCCCTGTTTCTCCTGGTGTGGGGCTATGCCGATCGCTTTCTTGCCGTCTCCAAGGGCGGGCTTGACGCAGCCCTGGAGCGGATCCCCCCCAGCGTTGATGAAGCAGCCACCTCCCTGGGGAACAGCTGGATTGCGGTGCTCAAGCGGGTTCACCTGCCCCTGTTGCGGGGCCCCTTGCTGATGGGGGGCCTGTTGGTGTTCGTCGACACCGTGAAGGAACTCCCCCTCACCTTCGCCCTGCGTCCCTTTGATTTCGACACCCTGGCGGTGCGGGTTTATCAGTACGCCAGCGATGAACGGGTTGGGGCCGCCTTGGTCCCCGCCCTGCTGATCCTGACGCTGGGACTGCTGGCGGCGGCGGCCCTGATTCCAAGCCTGGAGCGGCTGGAGCGACGCTCCAGCTAAGGCTTGGTGGCGATCACGGCACGGTCGATCTGTTTGCCGTTGCGATCCCAGGCCGTGACGGTGAGGGCCTTGGCTCCCGCTTCAATCTCAGCAAAGCTGAACACGCTGACCGCCTTGGCGGATTGGGCCGTCGGGAGCACAGGACGAAGCGAGGCCCCGCCAGCACCAACCACCAGGTAGGTGATGCCATCAATCGGCTTGCTGCGCTCATAGTTGTGCTCATGCCCGTTGATGTAGAGCTGCACCCCATGGCGCTGCATCAGCGAACTCAACTTTTCGCGCAGGGCTGAGTTGTTGCCATAGAAGCCGGATGAATAAATCGGGTGATGGCCCACCACCACCTTCCAGGGAGCCTTGCTGGCACTCAGGGCAGAGCGGAACCAGGCGAGCTGCTGACTCCAGGGAGCATTCCCATTGGTGTCCAGCATGAAGAACTCGACATCCCCTTTGCGCACGCTGTAGAAGCGCCCCTTCATCCCATAGGGGCGATAGGCGAGTTGAGGGAGGCCGTTCTCGGTGCGGATGTCGTGGTTGCCGAGGACGGCATGAAAGGGAACTTTGGCCGCCAGCAATTCGGCGTAGGGCTGCTCAAAGGTCTTCCCAATCAGGCGCATGTCTCCTGAGGGGTAGATGTTGTCTCCGCCCAACACCACCAGATCGACAGGTTGACGGCGATGCACGACCGCCATCTGAGCCCCGACGGCCCTCTGATTGGCATCACCACTGCCCACATCGGCCACCGCCAGAAAGCGGGTCACCCCAGGGGATGGCGGTGCAGGGGGCTGAAGCTGGGCTTGGCTGCCGTGATCTGCAAAGGCCAACGAGAGCAGGGCCCCAGCGGCGACGGACTGAAGGAACCGGCGACGCAGCATCACGAACAGGACCGAGGGGAACCGCCACAGATTGGCGCAAGCCCTATGGGATGACACGAGCCGATGTGCGATCGGCTGCATGGACAGGGATCAAGCCATCAGGGCCTTGCAGGCCTGATGCAGATCTGCACCCGGTTTGCGGGACTTGGGCGCAGCGACACCCCGGGCCAGCACAACCTTTCCAAAATCCATAACAAATCCAGGGATGGGATGTATGGTGAAGACACAGCCAAAGCTGAGCAGGTCCACTGCGGGCCAGCAGACGTGATTCATATCTCCCTCAGACGCTGATCCCCCGGGCAGCAGAAGACAACGAGAGCTGAACCCATTCACTGATCACCGAAAGGGATCCATCGCGCTCCAACACGGATCGATGCCCTTTCCTTTTGCAACGTCCGCCAGGACGCCGATTCGCGATGACACAACCGAAAACCCATCACTCCACTCCTGCCAACTCCAACCGCAAGGAGCACCATCAGAGCCCGCGCCGGCCGGGCACCTCAGCCAGCGCAGTCCTAGCCACAACCCAAGGAAAATCCCAAGCGACCAGCGGCAATCACCCCACCTGGAAGGAACTCCTGGGCGAGCGCTGAGGGCTGATCAGCGCTGCCGTTCTGCAAAAACGCAAAGAAGTCGCTTGAATTCAGGCCATGGAATCCCACTGGCTCAAGCTTCGCTGGCCGCTCACCGTGCTGCTGTTGGGTGGCATGGCCAGCGCACTCCTGATCCGCAGCAGCAGCCATCCCATTCAGCTGCGTTTGCAGGTGAGTTTTCAGGAGCCGCTACGACTCAGTGGGTCGATGCAGCACAACGTCTCGGTGAAAGAGCCTGTCCGGGTGGATGCCCCCAGGGATCTGCGGCTTGACATGGTGCACGCCGAGCCGATTCGGGTGATCGCCAAAAATGCCGAGCCGGTGCAGGTGCAGATGAGCAACACCAAACCGATTCAGGTGCAGGTGAGTGAACAGAAACCAATGGAAGTCGATGTCGAACCCAAGGGATCGATGAAGGTACGGCTGGGCCTCTGATCGAGAAAGCCAGCTTTGGCAACCACCGATAGCTTGTGGGCAAGCACCGGTCGGTCCATGGCTCCAGAGCGTTTCTTTCTTGAGCTCACCCCACCCTCTGAACTGCTCCGCGATGCCCCCCATGTGGTGATCGTGGGGGGCGGTTTCGCCGGTCTCAAGGCGGCCCACGCTCTGGCCGGCAAAACGGTGCGGGTGACGCTGATCGACAAGCGGAACTTCAACCTCTTCCAACCGCTGCTGTATCAGGTGGCCTCGGGCCTGGTCTCGCAGACGGATGTGGCCTCACCACTTCGGATCATGCTGGGACAGGCCCCCAATGTGCAGATCCTGATGGGAGAGGTGGAGGACATCGATCCCACCGCCCGGGAGGTGATCTTCAACGATCGTCGACTGAAATACGACCATTTGATCGTGGCGGCCGGCGCCACCAGCAGCTTCTTCGGGCACGACGAATGGGCCCAGTTCGCCACACCGATGAAGTCTCTAGAAGACGCCTATGGGATTCGCAAACGGGTGCTGAACGCGCTTGAGGAGGCCGAGCAAACCCCAGATCCAGCCAGGCGAAAGCTGCTGCAGTCGGTGCTGGTCGTCGGGGGCGGACCCACCGGGTGCGAACTGGCGGCCTCACTCAACGACCTGATGCGCCACACCCTCGAGAGGGATTTCAAGCAAATCGATCCGAGCCTCTGCAAGGTGACCCTGGTGGACCCGGGCGATCGCGTCCTGCGGGCCATGGATCCCCAGCTCTCCAAGGCAGCCGGCGACCACCTCAAGCGGGCAGGCGTCGAACTGCTGCTGGGTGGGCGGGTGAAAACCATTGAAGACAGCAAGCTTGTGGTGACCACCAGCGAGGGGGAGGTCACCCTTGAGGCCAGCACCATCTGCTGGACCGCTGGAGTCGCGGCGTCTCCCCTGGGCAAACTGCTGGCGGAGCGCACCGGCTGCGAGGTCGACCGTGGCGGACGGCTACCCGTGGAGCCGGATTTCTCGATTCCCGGTCATCCCGAGATCCGCGTGGTGGGGGATCTCTGCAGCTACAGCCACACCCCCAACGGGAAACCCCTGCCGGGCATGGCGGGGCCGGCGGTGCAGATGGGGGGCTGGGTCGCCAAGGACATCCTGGCCAAGCTTCAAAAGCAGACCCACGCGCCCTTCGTGTTCACCGATTTCGGCAGCATGGCAGTGGTGGGTCCGCTCTTCGCCGTTGCTGATCTCCGGGGCTTGAAGGTGAGCGGGCCCCTGGGCTGGATCCTTTGGGGATTGGCTCACCTGGCCTTCATCCCCGACAACGAGAACCGCATCACCCTCCTCACCAAATGGCTCTGGATGATCGTGACCCGGGAGCGCTCGGCCCTCGTGATCACCGAAGCGCCGTCGTAGGAGACGGCTCGGCTGTGATCGCGTGTAGGGCGTGATAAATCGGCTTGGCCACAATCTGACGGCTCACATAGGCCGCGATCACGCTGGCCACCAGGAGGCCGGAGAGCAATTGCTGATCTCCCGCCAGGCGCACCCCGAAGAGGACCGCCATCACGGGTAACTGGGTGGCGCCCGCCAGGCCAGCCACCATCCCGAGGGCGAGGCAGAGCTGGGTGGATCCCGCCTGATCGGCGACCAGTTGGCCCAGGACTGCACCAAAGGCAAAAGACGGATCAATCAATCCGCCGGGGATGCCCGTGGAGAGGGCCAACACCGGACCAAGCACCCGCAGCAACAGATTCAGCAGATCAATCCCAAAGCCCTGGGGCAACTCGGCGCCATCGCTGGAGCCGAAGAACAGGCGGCCCATCAACAGTTCCCCGTCACCGCCACTGGCCCCACCGCTGAGGAGCAAAAAGACACTGAGCAGGGCGCCAACCGCCAAACCAAGACGCAGGGGATAGCGGCGCACCAGGCCAAGGCAGCGCTTCGTTCCAGCCAGGAGCATCTTGGCGAACGCACCACCGAGCACTCCGCCAAGCACCCCAAGGGGCAGTGCCCACAGCACTTGCATCAGCTCGATGGGTTCCACACCAACCGTGCCCAGCGCAAACATCGGCTGACCGGCGATGTTGCTGAAGGTGGCCGCCATCGCGCCGATCACCATCGCGGGCCACAACATGCTGGCGGCGAAGGAGCTGACAAATTCTTCGGCCACAAACACCACCCCCAGCAGAGGGGTGTCAAATCCGCCGGCCAATCCCGCGCCGGCAGACACCGCCAACAGATCCGCCTGCCCCAGGCCGGAGAACCAATTGGGGAAGCGCTTCCGCAGGGCGTGGGCCACCGAGGCACCGACCTGCACCACGGGACCCTCCCGTCCAATCGGGAGCAAGCTCAGGCTCGCCACACTCCAAAGGGCGGCCCGCTGCAGCGTGGGGACCCAACCCAGCAAGTTCGCCGCCTGAGCGGGATGCTCAATGCTGGTCATGGTCTGAGGGATCCCAGAGCCCACCCCGCGGGACAGGATCCCCCGTTGCAGCAGGAGCAACAGCGGGACCACCACGAGGGGAGACAGGGCCAGAGCAAGCGAGACGGGACCCCAGCCCTTCCCACTGAAGGCCGGCAACAAGGAGAGCACCCTGTCCTGCCAGCGATCAACCAGGTTCAAGGGCCAACAGGCCAACCCCACCAGCAGACCGAGCAACGCCAGCTGAAGGAGATTGCGCAGCAGGTCGCGGGCGCGGAGAGACAAAGCAAGACCAACCGGTCCGCTCATGATGCCTGCGGAAACCGATCAGTTCACCCGTTGATGCACACGGCCAAGAATTAATCCGATCAGGATCGCCACATACAGCTGCCCGGTGATCGTGATCAGGTTGGCCAACACCTGAGCGGCGACGTTGTTAGGGGTGAGCACATCGGTGCCCGCCGTCGTCAGCAGACCGTAGGACGCAGCCATCAGGGCTGGCGCCACTCCGACATTGGCGGCGGCATCGGGCGTCAGCGTGGGCAGCGCCGTGGCGATGAAGGCCTCAGGGTGAAACACCCACAGCGCCGAGAGCATCACACCACCGGCGATGCCGACGGTGAGATATCCGGAGGCGGCCCCAAGCACCACCGAGGTGGTGACAAAGGGCTCACGGATCAAGGATTTCACCTTGCGGATCACCGCCACCAAGAGGAACAGCACCCACACCGCCACATGCGGCAGGGTGAGCGCCCGGCCGACCTGGGGGCTCCACACCAGGGCGGCATGCCAGATGAGCTCCAGAGCGATGGCAGAGCAGCCAAGGGCATACATGAAAGGCCGTGTGCTGCGCAGCGCGGAAAAACGGCTCACGAAAACCATTAACACCAGCGCTTGGCCAATCAACAGGAGCGACAGCAGCAGCGTCACCTCCTGGGCAATCGGCAGGAGCATCACGAGAGCGAGCTCGTAGGCCAACGTCACCCGGTAGCCGAAATGGCGCTTCCGCAGCCGAAGCAGCTGCTCGTGGGTGAGCCTCATAGGCCAGGGCTGCTCTGCATGATGCCGCCGTCGGCAAAGATGCTGGTGGCGGTGATGTAGCTGGCGGCGTCGCTGGCGAGGAAGGCCACCACCTTGGCGATCTCGTCAGGCTGGGCCATCCGCCCCATGGGGATGGCCGCATTGAGCTTGGCCAGCAGCTCCGGGTTGTTCATCGTCGAGTCGTTGATCGGTGTGGCCACCGCTCCGGGACCCACATTCACAATCGACACGCCCTTCGAGGCCAGTTCGACACCGGCGGTGCGGGTCAACATCCGAACCCCTCCTTTGGCCACGCAGTAGGGGGTGTTATTGGGCATCGGCCAGTCCTCATGCACCGAGGAGATGTTGATGATGCGGCCGCCACTGCCCTGGGCAATCATCTGTTTGGCGGCGTATTGGGTGGCAAAGAAGACACCGCGCAGGTTGACATTCAGAACCTTGTCAAAATCCTCAGGGGTGGTGTCAAGAATCGAGGTGCGCGTTTCGATGCCGGCATTGTTGACCATCACATCGAGCCGGCCGTAGCGGTTCACCGCTTCCTGCACCAACCTCTGCAGATCATCGAGCTTGCCCACATCAGCCTGCACGCCGAAGCAGGTGCCGCCCAATTCGCCGATCTCCTGCTCAATCGCCTCGGTGGCCTCAGGGTGAGAGCGATAGTCGATCACCACACGGGCACCCAGACGGGCCACCACCTCCACAATCGACTTACCGATGCCGCTGTTGCCACCGGTGACGATGATCACCTTGCCCTTGAGCAGATTGGAGAGGGTCTCCAGGGCGTAGGGATTGCTGGCCATGGGATCGGATCACATCACCGCAGGGTATGCATGGTGCGCCGAAGCCGCCATCACTGACAACAGGCGCCCCTCTGGCCAAGCTGAGCGGGACTGATGTTCCAGGCCCAGCGTGGGGAACAGTGATCCATCCGTAGCGCTTGGCTACTGGCACCTCTGGTGCGATGAAGCAGGAATCAGCAGGCAGACCTACTGCGAGCTGAGCGGCTTTGAATTCATCAATCTCGGGCCGCGCAACACCCCGCTGTTCAATCGTGTGATCGACAACGACCTCACGGCGACCGCCGTCGTGTTGCCGGTCGGGTGGAAGGCGAGCTGGCACGAAAATCCAGCACCGAAATTGATTTACGTGCTCAAGGGACGCTGGTCGATCACGAGCATGGACGGGCAGCGGATCGAGGTGGGCCCTGGGGAGTTCTCCTTTGGAGGCGACCAGAACTGCAGCACCGATGCGGAGGGCCGAAGCGGCCATCTCTCAGAACAATTGGGGGATGAACCCTGCATCCAGCTGGCGATCCAACCACGGGATGGGCGCTGGCTGAATCTCAAACCCGGTTGGTTCAGTCAAGCCGTTTGAGCCATCGATGCACCATCCCTCGGCCTGCACCGAAAGCCACGATCCGCGCTTTGACGCGCTGGTGCTCTTCAACGCTGAGCTAGAGCAGCTCGCCACTGGCTTCCGCTGGGTGGAAGGGCCGGTGTGGTTTGGCGATCAGCGCTGCTTGCTGTTCAACGACATCCCCAACAACCGCACCCTGCGCTGGAGCGAACAGCACGGTGTCAGCACCTTTCTGGAGCCATCGGCCTATGCCAACGGGCAGGCCCGCGATCGACAAGGCCGGCTGATCCAATGCCACCACAGCAGCCGCTGCCTGACGCGACTGAATCACGACGGCAGCGTCACGACCCTGGTGGATCAAGCAGACGGGAAGCGTCTCAATGCCCCCAACGATGTGGTGGTGAAACGGGACGGATCGATCTGGTTCAGCGACCCGCTCTATGGATTATTGAGCGACTACGAAGGGGGCCGCCAAGTCTCCGAACAGTCGCCCGCCGTGTATCGATTTGATCCAGTCACG